>NZ_QUKZ01000004.1:0-246488 GCF_003481355.1 Dorea sp. OM07-5
ATTTAATTATAACATTTTTGCTAATCGTTAGACAGTCTGACGTACGGTGGTGTGAGAGGTCGGGAAAATTTATTTAATTTTCCCTCCTACTCGATTGTGGAAGTAACAGATAATTTAAAAGAAAAGTAAAATTTAATTTTAATCAGACATAAATTGTCTGGGCATTTTGTTAAGATAAGAAAAAAAGATACAAGTGGATAAAACCAAAGTCAATTATCAAGAGAATCCGTTTTTTCAAACAAATCGCCTATTGGGCAATTAAGAATACGACTTAATGCATCAAGGTTTTCAAAACGGATGGAGTTGGTTTGATTTGTTACCATGCGATTAAAATTTTGGTAACTTAAATCCATCTGTTTATAAAGCCAGTATTTTGTATGATTTTGTTCTTTTAAAATATCTAAAACTCGTAATCGTACCATGATTTTCCTCCTGCTATTTTACAATTATATAAGAAAAAATCTTATTGAATAACTTATGCATAAGTTATATAATGCATACATGAGATATATGCAGGAGAAAAGAAAGAGGCCGCATTGAAAAAGAGGGATTCATTAAGTGGCAAATGATGCGATTTTAATGCAAACTAAAAAAAGGAGGGAAATGATAGATTATTTCTATCATGAAAAAGAAAATGGATTATATTAAGAAAATTACAAAAGAACCACGTTCGATCATTGCAATTGTAAACATTATAAGTTTCTTTCTGCCGTGGATTTCATTTGATGTATCGGTAAGTGCTTTTGGAGTGGGTGCTGATTATTCTACGAGTATTACAGGTTTTGGTATGATATCTTATTCTGTATTTGGAGTTTTATTTTATATTATGCCGATTATCATAATAGCTATTCCTTTTGTGAAGGCACTTAAAGAATATGAGAAATATCTTTATCTGATATTGCCAATCTGGTCAATAGTTGCAATGTTTATCACATGTTCTATCTTGAAACCAGCACAGGTAGAAGTGACTTTAGTTGATAATTCTTTAAAGATTCCTAAATTAATAGGATTTTGGATCGCCTTACTTTGTAACGTGTTGATTCTTGTCATCACAATGTTAAAAAAGAAGGGAGTAATGTCCGCTTCTTCTAATGAGACGAATAATAATCTTAAGAATATAAATGTTAAAAATATTTCTAATGTTGCTCGTGAAATAGGAGCATCTATACAATCCTCTGCATTTGTCGAGTGTAAAAAGTGTGGAAATAAAATTCAGCGTGGCAAAAAGTTTTGTCCTAACTGTGGTGAAAAAATAGTTGTTGAACAGAAAATAGTGAAAAAATATCAATGTTCACAGTGTGGAAGAAAAGCATCAGCGAATGAAAAGTTTTGTTCAGAGTGTGGAGCACCGATCAAAGAATATGTGATATCAACAACATGCCCTAATTGTGGGGGAAAAGTATCGAGTGATGCAGCATTCTGTTCTTCATGTGGAGCGAAAATAGAGAGAGGTGAAGAATAGTATGAAATGGTGTAGTAATTGTGGGGCGCAGTTGGAGAAAAATGAAAAATATTGTCCGGAATGCGGAGCCAGGCAGAAGTTAGAGGATTATGAGGAGAAAGGTAAAAAGAAAGCTGCGAATGGAGCCTCTAAAAAAGGAAAGATAACCATACTTTGCATAGTAGTGATTATGATAGTTGTGGCTGTCGCGGGAATTAATTATTTACAGAACCAAAAGGCAAAAGCTGAAGAAAGAGAAAATTTAACAAAGTTTATAAAAACTGCGGAATGGCCATTTGATACCGAATCAGATAACAAATATAGCACCTACACAATGCGAAAGAATAAAGATGTAATAGTGTTTGATGCCATTAAGAATAAAAATAAAGATTCGTTTATTGATGGATTTGCAGCGGATGACAAAGGAAATGAATATATTATGTGCAGTTCAATCGATGGCGAAGAGACGCATGCAGTATTTCAGGCCTCACAAAAAGAACATTGTTTAGATTTGCTGGTTTATATTGATAAAGAGGATAATTATTATTTTGAAGGTGGAAAATGGAATAAATTCTATAATTATCTAAACAAATACAAACCGGATTATTCTACGGAAGAAAAGGATGAGACAAGTAATAAATCGGATGATAAAAAAGATGATTCGGAAAAGGAAGTAAACGATAATCAAAATTCTTCAAGTGAGACCTCGCAAAATAAGGAAGCACTTGAAGAAAAAGCAAAGGAAAAACAAAGAAAGGAAGCTGCAGCTAAGCAGAAGCAACAGCAGAATGGATTTATTTTAAAATACAGTACAGAATATTTTAATCTGGACACAGAAAATGATCATACAACCATCAGAGTGACTCCGACTTCAGAAAAAGAAGTTAAAATTGATATTCATATTCCGGATTATGATGATTTTGAGTATTATGGAAATGTAATAAATTCAAAAACGGTCGATTTTAAGCTTGATGCAGGAGAAACGATTCGAATGGTATGGACAGGTAAGAATAATTTTGAGGTCCATGCGATAAATGGCTTTGCTGATGACACGATGCAGATGGTTAGACCATTATGTTATGCATTGAATGATCAAAAATATAATTTAAATGCAAGTTAAAAAGTGCATTCTATAATTATTACGTGGTAATGCAATCACAAAAAATAATATTACAAGAAATGGGAGGAAGGAAAAGTGAAAAAGAAGATGCATTTAAAAGTTGTAAAGTGTTTAGCAACTTTATGTTTGGCGATTGGAATATTTGGGGTATGTGGACTAAATGTTCATGCAGAGTCCGCTGCGTTAAAGAAAGGAAGCAATACCGCTGCTGTGAATATTTCAAAAGATGGATGGACAATGACAGCAGCTTTCCGGAAAAGCAACAGCTCTCATATTATGAAGACAAAACTATACGGAACACGGTTTCAAGGTCATATGTGGTGGGAAGATAAAAATGGCGAAGAAACAGTTAAGATTTATTATAAATCAGGGAAGATTAATAAGATCAAAGCGAAGTTTTCCAAAAAGTCACAGAAGAAATACAACGGTGTGTACAAAGTTTATAATGTAATCAAAGCTCCTAAATTATCAGCGATAAAAGGAAAATATCCAACACCTCATGCGGATGTCATGAGATATACAGCAACATGGAATAAAGTATCCGGGGCAATGGGATATCAATGTCAGTTGAAAACATATTGCTGGAGTGAATGGAATACAATGTATGAAAAGAAATCTAAATCAAATAGATCAGTATCTATAGAAGGTTCTGACATTGAGAAAATTAAAATTAGAGTTCGTGCTTGTAAAAAGGTAAATGGAATTTCAGTATATGGATCCTGGTCTAATACACGTTCAAAAAAATGTTGGTAATATAGCAATGGATTTTTAGATATGATGAGTTAGTAAAAAATAGATGGAAATAAGAATACCGCTGAATATGAGGTTAATGACTGATATTCAGCGGTGTTTTGCAAAATGAAATTACAAAATATGAGGTTGAAATTGCTTATTCTATTGCAGAATAATATCTAAACAGATTGACATTCCCCGCAAAATTAGGCACAATAGAAAGCAGACGATATCGTTTGCTTACATGCAAAACGGGTATAAGAATAAAAAAACAAGGAGGATAATATTATGCCACATATCGATGTTAAAATGTTTCCGGGAAGAAATGATGAAATTAAGAAGAATCTTGCAGAGAAGTTATTAAAGACTGCAGCAGAGGAACTTCAGATTCCGGCAGAGAACCTGTCAGTTTCGGTAGAGGATGTAGATCCGAAGAAATGGAATGAAGAAGTCGGTGCAGCAACACCGGATGACAAAATTTATGCCGGAAAGATGTTCCGTGCAGAGTAATGCACGGATTAGGGAATGAGGTATGAATAAGAGAGAGTCGTTTAGCAGTAGGTGGGGATTTATCTGCGCCTGCATTGGCTCTGCCGTAGGAATGGGCAATATCTGGATGTTTCCGACCAGAGTGTCGCTGTACGGTGGAGGATCTTTCCTGATTCCGTATTTTCTGTTTGTGATTTTGATCGGTTCTACCGGCGTGATCGGTGAGATGAGTTTTGGAAGGGCTGCAAAGTCCGGACCGATCGATGCATTTGGAATCGCATGTGAGAAAAGAGGAAGAAGGAAGAGCGGAGAAGCACTGGGAATGATCCCGGTGATCGGATCTCTTGCTATGGCAATCGGATATACGGTTGTTATGGGCTGGATTTTGAAATACGCTGTAGGAACATTTACCGGAGCAACGTTAGAGCCGGAAAATGTAGAGGCATTTGGTGCAAAGTTTGGACAGATGGCATCTGCATTTGGAAATAATTTATGGCAGATCGTTGCACTGGCTGCATGTATGCTGATTCTGATGCTTGGTGTCGGAAGTGGAATTGAAAAAGCAAACAAAGTTATGATGCCAATATTCTTCGCATTGTTTGTGATACTTGGGATTTATGTAGCATTTCAGCCGGGGGCATCAGCCGGATATCATTACATATTCCGGATCGATCCAAAAGCATTCAGTGATCCGGCAACATGGATCTTTGCATTGGGACAGGCGTTCTTTTCCCTGTCTGTAGCAGGAAACGGAACGTTGATCTATGGATCGTATCTGTCAGATGAAGAAGACATTCCGGCATCTGCGGGAAGAGTAGCATTCTTTGATACGATTGCGGCAATTCTTGCGGCGCTGGTGATCATTCCGGCGATGGCAACAACAGGTGCACAGCTGAATCAGGGCGGACCGGGACTTTTATTTATTTTCCTGCCGAATCTGATTAAGACCATGCCGGGTGGGCCGGTGATCGCAATTATTTTCTTCGTGGCAGTATTGCTTGCAGGTATGACATCGCTGATCAATCTCTACGAAGCACCGATTGCTACCGTGCAGGAGAAACTGCATTTGTCACGTGTTCCGGCATGCGGTGTGATCGCAGTGGTCGGTGTGATTGTTTCGCTGGTAATCCAGGGAATTGTGTCACAGTGGATGGACGTTTTATCCGTATATATCTGTCCGCTCGGAGCGGGACTTGCAGGTATCATGTTCTTCTGGGTATGCGGTAAGAAATATGTAGAAGCCCAGGTGAACCTTGGAAGAGAGAAGGACTATCGCGCTTCTTTCTATACAATTTGTAAATATGTATATGTACCGGTGTGTTTCATTGTGTTGATTCTTGGAATTGCACTTGGAGGTATCGGATAAGAAGAAAAGGTCTGTGAAAATATATATTTTCACAGACCTTTTCCTATGCCATAGGAAATTACTCCGTAATGTTCCTGTGACATAGAAAGCTTTCCGGAAAAGATTGTGCCGAGACACAATCTTTATACTTGACAAAAAAGTTAGCGTGAACTAACATGAAAATGAGAAACAAAATCAAAATCCAGGGAGGAATGAGATGTTTTTAAAAATAGAGGGAATAAAAAAATCTTTTGGTTCCGGGGAAAACCGGGTAGAAGTATTAAAAGGATTGAATCTGGAGATTGAGAGAGGCGAATTCTGTGTGCTTTTAGGACCGTCCGGTTCTGGAAAGTCCACACTTCTTAATATTATTGGAGGAATCGACGGAGCAGATGACGGAAGCATCACAATTGAAGGTGAACGTTTGGAAGATATGTCGGAGAAACGATTATCGCTGTACCGCAGAAAGCACCTTGGATACATTTTCCAGATGTATAATCTGATCCCGAATCTGACTGTGCGGGAAAATATTGAAGTAGGAGCGTACTTAAGCGATCAGCCGCTTCCGGTGGATGATCTTTTAAATATATTAGGACTGACAGAACACCAGAGGAAATTGCCGAATCAGTTATCCGGCGGACAGCAGCAGCGTACCGCGATCGGTCGTGCCATTGTAAAAAATCCGGATATCCTGCTCTGTGATGAGCCGACCGGAGCTTTGGATTATCATACGTCAAAAGAGATATTGAAACTGATTGAGAAGGTGAATCTGAAATACGGAAATACTATTATCATGGTAACACACAATGATGCGATCAAGGATATGGCAGACCGTGTTGTAAAATTAAAAGATGGTGGTATCCGGAGCAATATATTAAATAAGAATAAAATTCCGGCAGCAGAACTGGAATGGTAAGGAGGACGAACAGATGAAGAGTCCTTTGCGTAAAAGACTCCCGCGGGAATTAAAGGGAGAGTTGGGAAAATACCTGGTTGTATTCCTTCTGATGGTAGCTACGATCGGATTTGTATCCGGCTTCCTTGTAGCAGATGGAAGTATGCTGAAAGCATATAATGAAGGATTCGCCAAATATAATATTGAAAATGGAAATTTCCGTGTCAAAGAAAAGATTTACCCGGCACAGAAAGAAGAAATAGAAAAAAATGACATAAAGCTTTATGAAAATTATTATATCGAGCAGACAATGTCCAACAAAAGCACCATACGTTTCTTCAAAAATCGGAAACAGGTCAACAAAGTTTGTCTTATGAAAGGAAGTCTTCCAAAGAAGGCGGACGAGATGGCAATCGACCGTATGTATGCGGATAACAATAAGCTCGCTGTTGGCGATACAATGAAGAGTAAAGGCAAGATATGGAAGATTACGGGGCTGGTGGCACTTTCTGATTATAGCTGCCTGTTCCAGAATAACAGTGATACGATGTTTGATGCAGTGAAATTCGGTGTTGCGATAGTGACGGATAAAGGATTTCAGACATTGGATAAAAAGGCATGTCAATACAACTATTCATGGACTTACAACAAGGAACCGGAGAATGAGAAATTGGAAAAAGAGGTAGCGGAAGACCTGATGGAAAACATTGGCAAAGAAGTTACGCTGGAGAGCTTCGTTCCAAGATATCAGAATCAGGCGATCAATTTCACCGGAGAGGACATGGGAAGTGACCGTGCGATGATCATCGTACTTCTCTACATGGTTATTGTGATCATGGCATTTGTATTTGGCGTGACGATCAGCAATACGATACGAAATGAAGCAGCTGTCATCGGAACGCTCAGGGCATCCGGCTACACAAGAAAAGAACTGATACATCATTATATGGTTCTTCCGATATGCGTGACGCTGGCTGGCGCATTGATTGGAAATATACTTGGATATACGGTGCTGAAAAATGTATGTGCAGGGATGTATTACGGCAGTTACAGTCTGCCGACTTATGTAACTGTATGGAACGGAGAAGCATTTCTGCTGACAACGGTTGTGCCGGTGTTGATCATGTTGCTGATTAATTATATGGTATTGCATCACAAATTAAAATTATCTCCGTTACAGTTTTTAAGAAGAGATCTGTCTGGTAAAAAGAAGAAAAAGGCGATGTATTTAAGCCCGAAAACAAGCATTTTCCATCGCTTCAGGCTGCGAATTATTTTCCAGAACAAGAGTAATTATCTGGTATTATTTACAGGTATATTATTTGCAAATCTTCTGCTGTTCTTCGGACTGCTGCTTCCGTCAGTACTGAGTCATTATCAGGTGGAGATCCAGAACGGGCTTCTGGCAAAATATCAGTATCTGTTAGAAGCGCCGGTGTCAGCGGCAAGTGGAAATGAACTGGACAGACTGATTTCCATGCTGGAGTTTTCAGCTGGAACAAAGACGGACAATCCGGATGCGGAAGAATTCAGTGCTTACAGTCTGGATACACTCCCGGGAAAATATAAAACAGAAGAAATCATGCTTTATGGTGTGGATCCGGACAGTGACTATGTGAAAGTTGACACGAAAGATGGCGTTTATATTTCAAGCGCCTATGCGGATAAATTCCAGATTAAAAAAGGTGACATGATCAAGTTAAAAGAGAAATACGAAAAAGATACTTATTCTTTTAAAGTAAAAGGAATCTACCAATACAGCGGTGCACTCTGTGTCTTTATGGATCAGCAGAAGCTGAATAAAACATTTGATCTGGGAACCGATTATTACAGTGGTTATTTTTCAAAAACAAAGATTACGGATATTGATGAAAAATATATCGGTTCTGTCATTGATTTGAGTGCACTTACAAAAGTATCCAGACAATTGGATGTGTCGATGGGAAATATGATGGGACTGGTCAACGGATTTGCAGTTGCAATTTTCCTTGTACTCATTTATCTGCTGTCCAAGATCATTATAGAGAAAAATGCACAGTCGATATCTATGGCGAAAATTCTTGGATACACAAATGGAGAGATTGGCAGGTTATATATATTATCAACATCGATCGTTGTAATACTTTGCCTTTTGTTCAGTTTTCCGATAGAAGAAACATTTATGAAAATAATCTTCCGGGAGATGATGCTAGCCAGCATTTCCGGCTGGATCACACTGTGGATAGATCCGATGATTTATGTAGAAATGTTCGTAATCGGAGCAGTAACTTATGCAGTAGTTGCAGCGCTGGAATACAGAAAGATTCAGAAGGTTCCGATGGATGAAGCATTAAAAAATGTAGAATAAGGTTTGAATCAGAAAATATTTGTAGTATAATAGAACTATCATAGTGCAGTGGGAGGAAAACACGAAAGTATGACCGGTTCTGAAAGAAGAGATAAGATAATTGCCACAATGCAGGAAAACAGGATGCCGGTTCCGGGGAAGGAACTGGCGTCCTTTTACAATGTAAGCCGTCAGGTGATCGTTCAGGATATCGCTCTGATGCGTGCAGCCGGATATGATATCATATCTACGAACAGAGGATATATTCTGAACAGTCCGAAGAGTGTAAAACGTATTTTTAAAGTGCAGCATACAGATGAACAGATGGAAGATGAGCTCTATTCAATTGTGGATCTGGGAGGCTGCGTGGAGACGGTTATTGTGAATCATAAAGTATATGGACGGATGGAGGCGAAGCTTCATATTACGTCTCGGAGACTTGCGTGGGAATTTCTGGAAGATATAAGGAGTGGCAAATCCAGTCCGCTTAAGAATATCACATCAAACTATCATTACCATGAGGTGCATGCAGATAGTGAAGAGACACTGGACATGATAGAAAATATGTTAAGAGAGAAAGGATATTTAGTTGAGGACTAAAGACATCGACAGATGTTGTACCTCAAGGGGAAGAGGGAAAATGAAATTTGAAGCAAAAAATGATTTGAAGCGAATTGTAGTTGTATGTTTTGCGGCGTTGATGATGGCATTAAACATTAAGACGTTTGTGCGTGCCGGAGGACTGTATCCGGGCGGTGCGACAGGACTTACACTTCTTGTTCAGCGAAGTGCAAAACTGTTTTTCCATATTGCGATTCCATATACATTCGTCAATGTGCTGCTGAATGCAGTGCCGATCTATATCGGATTTCGCTTTATCGGTAAAAAGTTTACATTGTATTCCTGTCTGATGATCGTATTGACCAGTGTGCTGACAGATATGTTGCCGGGATATGCGATCACGTATGATACACTTTTGATCAGTATTTTTGGAGGAATGATCAATGGACTGGCAATCAGCCTGTGTCTTGCGGTCAATGCGACCAGTGGAGGAACTGACTTTATTGCAATTTATCTGTCAGATAAGAAAGGAATCGATTCCTGGAATATGGTTCTTGGACTGAATGTGATCATCCTTGCGGCAGCAGGTGTACTGTTCGGATGGGATAAAGCGCTGTATTCGATTATTTTCCAGTATGCGTCAACGCAGGTGCTTCATGAGCTGTATAAAAAATATCAGCAGAATACAGTGCTTGTTGTAACGAATCACGCAAGAGATGTTTATGAAGCAATTGCAAGAGTGTGCAATCACAGTGCTACGATCATGGAAGGTGAAGGATCTTATGAACACCGTGAACGTAAGGTCGTTTATTCTGTTATATCAAGCGCTGAGATCAAAAAGGTTATGAAAGCAATCAAAGAAGCCGATCCGCATGCTTTTGTCAATGTAATGAAGACAGAGCAGCTATCCGGACGTTTCTACCAGAAACCGACAGATTAAGACAGAGGTATGAGAAATGTGTCGAAGGAAAAATTTGCAATTATGACTGGCTATGGTATAATAGTTGCGACCAAAAAATTGGTGTAGCGATGTAAGGAGGAATACCATGGCTAGAAAACGAGTAATAAAGAAAAAAGAAGCAATGAAAGCGGCAATAGAAAAAGCGCAGCTTACAGAGGAGAAAAAAGCAGCAGAAAAAGCGCAGCTTACAGAGGAGAAGAAGACACAGTCTGCAGAAGAAAAAGTAGCAGAGAAAGTCAGCGATACTGCGAAAGAGATAAAGGCAACAGCAAAAACAGCAGCCAGAACAGCTGTAAAAGAGGCGAAAGCAGCCAAAGAGACTGTAAAAAAGACAGCAGCCAAAGAAGTGAAGGGAGCCAAAGAAGCAGTGAAGAAGACTGCTGCAAAGAGACCATCTAAGAAGGATATGAAAGTCCGTACATTTGTGGAATATTATGGCAAGCAGGTCGAGGAAAAAGAAATGATCGCCAGAGTCAAGAAGGCGTGGACGAAAAAGGGAAAGAGAGTCGGGGAGATTAAGACACTGGAACTATATGTCAAACCGGAAGAAGGCGCTGTTTATTATGTAATCAACAGTGAGGAGACCGGCGCAGTAGAATATTAAACTGTGAAAGACAGGGGATTAGAAGATAAGGGACAAAAGGAGAGACGAATATGGATGAAATAAAGACATTATTAGAGAACGTTTTAAGTAAAACATCCGATATGAAACAGGCATTTATCGATCTTGCACCGAACAGCCGGATGAATATGGGAATTATTGGTGCAATGATCATTGTTGGAGTGCTGCTTGCACTGTTTGGACTGAAACTGGTAAAATTATTTACGGCGCTTTGTGGCTTCGGCATTGGTGCAGCAATCGGAGCGGGAGTTGTACAGGTTATGCATCCGTCTCAGATGACAGGGATGATTATTCTGTTTGGCTGTGCTGTCGTTATGGCTGTGCTTGCGTTTTTCCTACATAAACTGGGTATATTTATCACGGTGTTTATAGTATCTATGGCGATTGCGGTGACGGCGAATATGCCACACAGTTTACTGATCGCCGGAATTTATGTTGTGGTATCTCTGATACTTGCAATACTTGCGGTGATTTTCACAGAACCACTGATGATCGTTGTAACAGCATTTGCCGGCGGAATGAGTGTTGGAACAGCAGTTGTAATGCTTGTGGATCTTCCGTTTGCAGGAGTGGCAAGACTGGTGATCGGTGTTGTTGTTGCAATTATCGGCATGATTGTACAGTTTATGATGCAGTCAAGAAAACTTGGCAAAAAAGAGAAGAAATTCTCAGAAAAAATAAAAGAACAGGATTCTGTGGAGTCAGAAGTTGAGAAAGCAAGAATGATACTGGATGATTTTGATGATGATACGGATGAAGATGATGAGTAAGTAGTCCGTTTTATGAGACACCTCTTCTGCTATAGTATTGAATTATAGAAGGAGAGGTGCTTTTTTATGAGAAGAATTATAAGGAGATTTTTACAAAACAGCAAGATGATAACAGGCGTGCTTGTTCAGATGATGGCAGCTTTTTTATTTGGTTTCACAGCAGTTGAGCTGCCGAATTGTCTGTATTTTCTGATCTGGTGTACAGGTCTTATTCTCTGCTGTAGTGTGACAGGAACGAAAGAATCAAAAAAAGCGTTTTGAGGGAAATACAGGCAGAAGTCCGGATCAGTTGTATTTTGCATGATATGTGATATAATAAAATCAAGTTCATGCAAAGGAGGCTTGTTTATGAAGCTGGATATGCATTGTCATGTGAAGGAAGGTTCTGTTGACAGCAGAGTGAGTCTGGACGAATATATTACAAAACTGAAAGCACACGGATTTGACGGAATGTTGATCACCGACCATGATACGTATAAAGGATACAGATACTGGAAGAACGAGATGAAAGGCAAGGCGTACGAAGATTTTGTTGTACTCAAAGGCATCGAGTATGACACCTGTGATGCAGGACATATCATCTGCATTATGCCGGAAGGTGTGAAGATGCGTTTGCTTGAGATGCGTGGAATGCCAGTAGCTATGCTGATCGATTTTGTGCATAGGCATGGCGGAATTTTAGGACCGGCACATCCGTGTGGCGAGAAATATATGAGCTTTACGAATACAAAGAGATATTATCGTTCACCGGAGATTATCAAGCGTTTTGATTTTATTGAAGCATTTAACGCCTGCGAACCGGAAGCATCGAATGAAGGTGCAAGGAAGCTGGCGCAGAAGTATAAGAAACCGGGGATCGGAGGAAGTGATTCTCATAAGCTGAATTGTGTTTCCATGGGATATACGATTCTTCCGGAGCGTGTCACCTGTGAGACAGAGTTGATTGCACTGATACGGAAGAAAGTACCGATAGAAGCAGGAGGGAAACTGTACGATAAGACAACGAAAGACAGGATTGGAAAAGCAAGCAAGCTTTTGGCATATTCATTCTGGTTTTATAACAAAGGCGGCGAATTGCTGAAGAGAAGAAAGAGACGGAAAAAAGGTAAGATTGAAAATCCAATGGATCCGATCGATCCAATCGAGATTCAATATTTAAAAGAGCATAATTCTTAGATATTTCTGAGAGAAAGAGAAAGGCACATATACAAGATTAAAGAATCCGTATATGTGCCTTTGCAACTGTAATACTATTAATGGAAAGCCTGTCAGTGCAGTATTTTAAATTTCAATCTTACGCAGACAAGATTAAAATAATAAAGAGCAGACGTGGTAAGCAATGCAGCTGCATGTCCATGCAGTAACTAATTGATAGAGAAGAATAGATATAGTAGATTTCCAACTGTTCAATTCTCTATGAATCGTTGCGATGGTAGCAGTGCATGGTACATAAAGCAAACAAAAAACCATAAGAGCGTATGCGTTTGCAGGACCGAATCCAAGAGTACCCAAAGTGGCAGACATGGTTGTCATGCCATGTGCGGTTGTAATATTCTGTATCCCGAAAAGGACACTGCAACTGGACACAACCACTTCTTTTGCGGCAATTCCGGCAATCAGTGCGACAATGATCTGCCAGTATCCAAGACCGACAGGCCGAAAGAGCGGGACGATTGCTTTCCCAATATAGGATCCGAAACTCAGACTGATATCTGTTACATATCCGGTCGGACCGAAATTTAAAATAATCCACATCAGAACAGATGCCAGGAAAATAACGGTTCCAGCTTTTGTCAGGTAGTCTTTGATCTTTTCCCATACATAAATTGCAATGGTGTGTGCATTTGGTGACTTGTATTCCGGAAGCTCGATCAACAGTGCATGATCGGCTTTTGAACCGTCTATACGTGAAAGGATGTAGGCGGTTGTGATCGCAATCAAAATTCCAAGTATGTACAAAGAGTAGCAGGCGAGCATTGCGTGTTCTCCAAAAAACATGGATGAGAACAGGACGTAAATCGGAAGTCTTGCACTGCAGGACATAAATGGTGTGATCAAAATTGTTTTGAACCGGTCTTTCGGATGCTCTAAAGCCCTGGATGCCATAACAGCGGGAACGGAACAGCCAAATCCCAGAAGTAATGGCAGAAAAGCTTTTCCGGACAGTCCGAGATGGCTCATAATATCATCCATTACAAAAGCAACTCTTGCCATATAGCCACTGTCCTCCAAAAACGCCAGTGCCAGGAAGAGAATAAAAATATTTGGCAAAAAAGTTAAGATCCCGCCTACACCGGAAATGATTCCGTCCGTGATGAGCGATGAAAGCATCGGGTGTACATGTAGTGCCTGTAAAAGGGCAGATGCACCGGATGTCAGGTAGTCTAATGCAATTTCAAAATATCCTTTCAGAAAATCACCAATTGTAAATGTTAGGAAAAATACAATTGCCATAATGCCAAGGAAGATTGGAAGTCCCAGAAACCGATTCGTCAGGTAAGAATCTATCTTATCTGTAGCTGCTTCTTTTTTTGATTTACCAACGAGGACTTCACCGATCACTTCTTCGATAAAATCATATTTCTGATTGATCATATCTTTTTCGTAGCTTCGCTCAATAATATCGGCGCAGTCAATTGGATGACGTTTGCGGATATCAGGATCGTTTTCGAGAAGTTTGATCGCATGCCAGCGTTTGTTTGTCATATCCGGATATTTTTTTGAAAGACGGCTGATCAGGAGATCAATTTTGTCTTCGATTTCATCGTTGTAAACCATTGCATATTCAGAATGGTGATCATGTCGGTGATGAGAAGACTTCCCAGTGTGATGATGAATCAACGGATCCTGAACATCAGGATCATTATGATGTGCTACAGCATGCATTAAGATAGATAGTCCGGTGCGTTTGCGTGCAGAAACCGGAATGACTGGTATGCCGAGCATTTCCGGAAGCCGGTGAAGATCTAATTCCAGCCCGCGTTCTTCAACGATATCCATCATATTGAGCGCCAGTACAACCGGCTTGCCAAGTTCAAGAAGCTGCAATGTTAAATAGAGATTGCGTTCAAGACTGGAAGCATCAATGACGTCTACAATGACATCTACTTCATCACTTAAAATACAGTCTCTGGATACGGTTTCTTCCATCGTATAAGATGAGAGACTGTAAATGCCGGGAAGATCGATCAGACGAAATTCCTGCCCTTTGTAAAAGGTTTTTCCTTCTTTCTTTTCAACAGTTACGCCGGGCCAGTTTGCAACTTTTAAATTCGCGCCTGTGTACGCATTAAAAAGCGTTGTCTTTCCGCAGTTTGGATTCCCGATGAATCCGACATTGATAATTTCGCTGTTGTTATTAGTCTGGTTATTTTTTTCTCTTGTGTCTGCAAGTCCCATGTCAGTTTTGCTCCTTTACTTCAATATGATTGGCAATTCTTTTTCCGAGAGCAAAACGTGTTCCGCGGAATTTCACAGTGAGTGAGCCTTTTTTCTGATTATTCATTATTGTGATGGTACTGCCTTCCGTAAGTCCTAAGGCTTCCAGACGGCGTTCCAGTTTTTCTTCCAGTTGAATGGAAACAACCTGATAGGAAGTATTACTGTTTCCCTGTTTTAATGTCATGTATGTATTCCTCTCTAATGTTAATGATAAATATTATCTATAATAATTCTTTTATAATATCATTTTTTAGAGAATATATCAATCTGAAAAGTATTGACAAATGTGTAAAACGTCTATATGATTAATACACTCGTCTTAAGAAGTTCTGATGATTCTTTATAATCAATATTCGTACGGGGAATCCCCCGACAGGGAAATGATCTTCCCGAATTTCACAAAACGAGAAATCATAAAAGGAAAGGAGGGCAGTTACAGTAACTGGTTTTAGCAATTTAATTTTACAATTGAAGAAGGAGTAGTGCTTATGAAAAAAAGAAATTTCCCATGGAGTCCTTTTGTGCGGTTTCTGGCGGTGCTTTGTCTGGTTTTCTGTTGCGTGCCGGCAGTAAAAAGTGAGGCGAAAGATGTGTCGCTGAGAAGAGGCGAAGAAGTATTTTATGAAGGGTATTCAACGTTTTACTATTATATTGACGGAACCCTTGGATATTGTCTGGAACCAAAACGAAGTTCTCCGCATGACGGAACCTATACGTCAAAACAATTGACGAATGACACGCTTTTAAGTAAAACACTGTATTATGCGTATGGCAATCCGGGGTATCAGAAGTATTTGAAACCTGTATTTGGAGAAAACTGGCAGGAGAAGAAAAAAGCTTACAGTCTGTCGCATTGTATTTTGTCCTATGTATATGACGAATGCAAAGATTCAAGTGATGCATTTCTGGGATTAAGTGACACAATGAAGCAGAAAGTGAAAAGCTGTACGGCGAAGATTAAGACATTTCCGAAAATACCGGATCCGGATATTGCTTTTTCAGAGAAGACATTGACGGCTGTTTATGATAAAAATGAAAAAGTGCAAAAGACAAAAACTATCACCTGCAAGGGCGATGAAGATAATTCAATTGTCCTGAAACTGCCTGCGGATGTAATACTGGTAAATGAAACAAAAGGGACAAAAAAGACAGGAAATGTGACGGTTTACGGCGGCGATCGTTTTTATTTGAAGTGTCCGGTGGGAAAATGGAATGCCCAGACGTGGAAAACAGGCAACATTTATGGGAAAAACAGACAGAATTGGAGAAGTCTGGTGATTAATACCGGAGCAGGCGGACAGCACCTGGGAGTCGGGGAACTGGTAAGTGCGGATAATATTCCAACCAGTCTTGCGGTGCAATGGATTGAAAAGCCGGAACTTAAAGTGGAAAAGAGCGCTGACCGGGAAGATAAAAAATATAAAGTTGGTGACAGGATTACATATACGGTAGATGTGACGCAGCAGATTGAGAAGGCGGTTGCCTCAGGCGTTACGATCACAGACCGGATTCTAACGGAAGGAGTGAGACTTCTTCCGGATTCTATTATTCTGTATGACAAAGATCAAAGCGTTGTATCTGACGCGGTTATTTCTGTAAAAGAGAACACATATACAATTGAAACAAAACATTTTCTGGAAAGTATTCATTCCGGTGACAAATACACAGTGACTTATCAGGTGGAAATTCTGGATGAGAAACTGATCGGAAAAGAGATTGAAAATGAAGTAATCGTCCGTGCCGATAATGCGGAAGATGTGGATGATACGGAAATCGTGACTGTGGAAGAATCGGAAAAACCAGAGAAACCAGAAAAACCGGAGAAACCGGAAAAACCGGCAGAAAAGAAGAAACCTGAGATTGTGAAAGTAGAGAAAAAGGCAGAAAAACCGTCAGTGAAGAAGAAAGAGATTGTAAAAACCGGAGACGAACAAGATTTGATACTTCTTACGGTCTTATGTATTCTTTCTTGCACTGTAATATTTACCTGTGGTAGAATAGCTCGTAAGACTAAGTAGAGGAATAGGAGGTTGTCGTGATGGGAATGACAATGACGCAGAAAATATTAGCTGCCCATGCAGGTCTTGATCATGTTGTGGCAGGACAGTTGATAGAAGCAAAGTTAGACGTAGTTATGGCAAATGATATTACCGGGCCAATGGCACTGCCGATTTTCAGACAGATGGCAGAGAAGGTATTTGACAAAGATAAGGTAGTACTTGTACCGGATCATTTTACGCCGAATAAAGATATTAAATCCGCAGAGAATTCAAAATCAATCCGCGAATTTGCAAAAGATCAAGGACTTTCCTGGTATTTTGAACAGGGAAAATCCGGTGTAGAGCATGCGATTCTTCCGGAAGCAGGTGTTGTAGCAGCAGGTGAATGTATTATCGGTGCAGATTCACATACCTGTACATATGGAGCACTGGGGGCATTTTCTACCGGTGTCGGAACAACTGATATTGCAACAGGTATGGCAACCGGAGAACTCTGGTTCAAAGTGCCAAGTGCATTAAAATTTGTCCTGAAAGGACAGCCGGGACCTTATGTGAGCGGTAAAGATATTATTATTCATATCATTGGTAAGATCGGTGTGGACGGAGCACTTTACAAATCTATGGAATTCACAGGTGAAGGAATTGCAGCTCTTTCCATGGATGACCGTTTTACAATGGCGAATATGGCGATTGAAGCAGGCGCAAAGAACGGAATCTTCCCGGTAGATGATCAGACAAAAGCTTATCTTAATGAGCATACGAAGAAAACATATCAGGTCTATGAAGCGGATGAGGATGCAGAGTATGACGAAGTGATTGAGATCAATCTTTCCGAAGTACGTCCGACCGTTGCATTCCCACACCTTCCGGGTAATGCTAAGACAATCGATGAGATTGAAGCAATGGAACCGATCAAGATCGATCAGGTTGTAATCGGATCCTGTACAAATGGACGTATGGAAGACATGCGTAAGGCAGCAGCTATTTTAAAAGGACATAAAGTACATGAAGATGTGCGTGTAATGGTAATTCCGGCAACACAGAAAATCTACAAACAGTGTATCAAAGAAGGACTTCTTGATATTTTCGTAGATGCGGGCTGTGCCGTGAACACACCAAGCTGTGGACCGTGTATGGGCGGACATATGGGCGTTATGGCAGCAGGAGAGAAGTGTGTATCTACAACAAACCGTAATTTTGTAGGAAGAATGGGGCATGTAGATTCCTTGATTTATCTTGCATCGCCGGAAGTAGCAGCAGCAAGTGCGATCGCAGGATGTATTGCAAATCCGGAGAAAGTGGGTGACAGATAATGAAGGCATTAGGACATGTATTTAAATATGGAGACAACGTAGACACAGATGTAATCATTCCGGCAAGATACCTGAATTCATTTGACGCGCAGGAGCTGGCAAGTCATGCAATGGCAGACATTGATCCGGACTTTGTGAATAAAGTAAAACCGGGAGATCTGATCGTGGCAAATAAGAACTTCGGATGTGGCTCATCCAGAGAGCATGCACCGCTTTGTCTTAAGACTGCAGGAGTAAGCTGCGTGATTGCAGAGACATTTGCAAGAATTTTTTACCGTAATTCTATTAATATCGGACTGCCGATCATCGAATGTCCGGAAGCTGCAAGAGGAATCGAAGCAGGCGATGAAGTGGAAGTAGATTTCGACAGTGGTAAGATTTACAACCGTACAAAAGGAACAGAATTCCAGGGACAGCCATTCCCGGAATTCATGCAGAAACTGATTGCGGCAGGCGGTCTTGTAAAATATACAAACAGCAAGAAGAAATAATAGCAAGAAAGACCAAAGGAAAGGTGGAAATATGAGTCTACATTACAAAAGTACCCGGAATTCCGAGTTAAAGGTAACTGCATCTGAAGCAATTTTAAAAGGGCTTGCTCCGGATGGCGGTTTATTTGTACCTGAAGAGATTCCAAAACTGGATGTTTCTATGGAGCAGTTAAAAAGTATGAGCTATCAGGAGATTGCTTATGAAGTAATGAAGCTGTTTCTGGCCGATTTTACAGAGGGAGAACTGAAAGGGTGCATTGAGAAAGCATATGACAGCAAGTTTGATACGGAAGAGATTGCATCTTTGGTAAAGGTATCGGATACTTACTATCTGGAGTTATTCCACGGTGCAACCATCGCATTTAAAGATATGGCACTTTCCATTCTGCCACATCTCCTTACGACTTCTGCGAAGAAGAATCACGTAAAGAATAAGATCGTGATCCTGACAGCGACATCCGGAGATACCGGAAAAGCTGCAATGGCAGGATTTGCAGATGTGGAAGGGACACAGATCATCGTGTTCTATCCGAAGAACGGTGTCAGTAAAGTACAGGAACTTCAGATGGTAACGCAGAAGGGAAGCAATGTAGATGTTGTTGCGATCCACGGCAATTTTGACAATGCGCAGAGCGGTGTCAAAGCAATGTTTGAAAACAAAGAACTTGCAGAAGAACTTGCCGGCAAGGGATATCAGTTTTCATCAGCCAACTCTATTAATATCGGACGCCTGGTTCCGCAGGTTGTTTATTATGTATATGCATATGCAAAACTTCTGGAAAATGAAGAACTTGCGAACGGAGAAGAATTACAAGTTGTCGTTCCGACAGGTAATTTTGGAAATATTCTTGCAGCTTACTATGCAAAACAGATGGGTGTGCCGATTGGTAAACTGATCTGTGCATCGAATGAAAATAAAGTATTGTTTGATTTCTTCCAGACAGGAACTTATGATAAGAACCGTGAATTTGTGCTGACAACATCGCCATCTATGGATATCCTGATTTCCAGCAATCTGGAGCGTCTGATCTATGTAATTGCAGGCGAGGACAGCGATAAGACAAAAGAACTGATGGAAGCTTTGAAAAAAGATGGAACGTATACGGTTTCGGAAGATATGAAAGCAAAACTGTCTGATTTTGCTGCAGGATATGCCACAGAGGACGAGACGGCAGAGCAGATCCATGATGTCTATGATAAGACCGGTTATGTGATGGATACACATACAGCAGTTGCATCTTATGTATGCAGCCGGTATGAACAGTCAGAAAAGACAGGCAAGAAATATCTGATCGCGTCCACAGCAAGCCCGTACAAATTCGTGAAGAGCGTTATGACAGCAATTGATGCAAAATATGCAGAAGAAGATGAATTTGCACTGCTTCCGAAATTGCAGGAGCTTTCACAGGTCGATATGCCGCAGGCAATCAAAGACATTCTGGATGCAAATGTCCTGCATAATATCGAATGTGATGTAGATCAGATGGAAGAGACTGTAAAACAGATTCTGAACCGTTAGTCAAAAGAAGAGAAATACAGAAGATACGGAGGATAACGAAGAATGGAAGGTGTATTTGGAGTAATAGGTCTGGGACTCGGATTGTATTGCCTGTATGGATGTTACATGCTGAGATTCAAACATGAGATCAACCGGACGATCTTACTTCCGAAAAACGTGAATATTAAAAAGTGCAAAGATCTGGATGGATACTGTAAGGAGGCATTGCCGCCACTTTTAATACTTGGTATTGCAGCAACTTTATATGGTGCTTCCGATTTGTATAACACTTATATCGGAGAAGCGAAGACGGTATTTTATGTTTTCATGACCATTACGATCGTTGCGCTTGTGATTTACGCTGTAATGATTAAAAAAATCAATAATAAATATTTTAAAGCATAAGGAAATGCAAGATTGCGTATGCAATCTTGCATTTTTTAAATACCATAGACAAGGATTTAACGAAAAAAGGAAGATAAATGCATAAAAAATGTCTAAAACTTTCGAAAAAAGATTGTTAAAGTCTTGACTTTTTTTGAAATAAATGAGATAATAGGAGAAAATGTTGTCGTGCACAGACAGGACAATGTAAATAATGAAGAAAAGAGGTTAATGTAAAATGGCAAAAATCGATTTAAGCAAGTATGGAATTACAGGAACTACAGAGATTGTTTATAATCCTTCTTATGAGATGTTATTTGAAGAAGAAACAAAACCTGAACTTGAAGGTTATGAAAGAGGACAGGAGAGCGAACTCGGAGCAGTGAATGTAATGACAGGTATCTATACCGGTCGTTCGCCAAAAGATAAATATATCGTAATGGATGAAAATTCCAAAGATACGGTATGGTGGACCTCTGATGAGTATAAAAATGATAACCACCCGGCATCAGAAGAGACATGGAAAGCTGTAAAAGAGATTGCACAGAAAGAACTTTCCGATAAGAAACTTTATGTTGTAGATGCATTCTGCGGTGCAAACAAAGATACACGTATGGCAATCCGCTTTATCGTAGAAGTTGCATGGCAGGCACATTTTGTAACAAATATGTTTATCAAACCAACAGAAGAAGAACTGAAGGATTTTGAGCCGGACTTCGTTGTTTACAATGCGTCAAAAGCAAAAGTTGAGAACTACAAAGAATTAGGACTGAATTCTGAGACAGCAGTAGTATTCAACATCACAAGCCGTGAGCAGGTAATCATCAATACATGGTATGGTGGAGAGATGAAGAAAGGTATGTTCTCTATGATGAACTACTATCTGCCATTAAAAGGTATTGCATCTATGCACTGCTCAGCAAACACAGATATGAACGGAGAGAATACAGCAATCTTCTTCGGACTTTCCGGAACAGGTAAGACAACGCTTTCTACTGATCCGAAGAGACTTCTGATCGGTGATGACGAGCACGGATGGGATGATAATGGAGTATTTAACTTTGAAGGTGGATGTTACGCAAAAGTTATCAACCTGGATAAAGAGTCTGAGCCGGATATTTACAATGCAATCAAACGTAACGCACTTCTTGAAAATGTCACACTGGACAAAGATGGTAAGATTGATTTCGCAGATAAGAGCGTAACAGAGAATACGCGTGTATCTTACCCAATCGATCACATTGAGAAGATCGTACGTCCGATATCAGCAGCACCGGCAGCTAAGAATGTAATCTTCCTGTCAGCAGATGCATTTGGAGTACTTCCTCCGGTATCTGTATTAACTCCGGAACAGACAGAATATTACTTCCTGTCAGGATTTACAGCAAAACTTGCAGGAACAGAGCGTGGAATCACAGAGCCTACACCAACATTCTCAGCTTGTTTTGGACAGGCATTCCTGGAGCTGCATCCGACAAAATATGCTCACGAATTAGTTAAAAAGATGAAAGCTAACGGAGCAAAAGCATATCTTGTTAATACAGGATGGAATGGAACAGGAAAACGTATCTCTATCAAAGATACTCGTGGAATCATTGATGCAATCTTAAGCGGAGATATTAAGAATGCACCGACAAAGACAATTCCGTACTTCAACTTCGAAGTTCCGACAGAGCTTCCGGGCGTTGATACAGGAATCCTTGATCCAAGAGATACTTATGCCGATGCAGCAGAGTGGGAGACAAAGGCAAAAGACCTCGCAGGAAGATTTGTTAAGAACTTTGCTAAATATGAAGGTAACGAAGATGGTAAGGCACTTGTATCTGCCGGACCACAGTTATAAGAAAACAGTTGTAAAATAGAGATTATTGGAGTATAATAATCTCAGTTGGAAACCTGAAATGTTCGATAACTTCTGTTATTTTGAACCTACAATACTTTAAACGGGACTCTTATTATCTCTGTAATATGTCAAGCCCTCATTTATGCAGGGGAAGGCAGAAAAGCAGATGCGGACACCCACCTAGCGGATGGCTAGGAGTCAAAATACAGAAACCGGCATTTTGGGGAATACAGAAGATAAGGCAGATGCCGCAGAACGATTAGCGATAATCCGATGCGGCATCTTCTTTTTATCCATATGTGAACAAAAAGGAGCTGTTAATGCAGCGAAAAGTACAAGAAACGTGTGGCTTTACGAATGTTACGAATGTATATGGAGGGATTCAGTTGAAATGTCAGAAAAACAGAAAACATCAAAAGAGTATTCGTTTGTGTGGCTGTATTCTCATTGCCGCTTTTTTTATTGTGTTACTCAGTGGAAAACTGCCGGAAGTAGCGAGGAGAAGACAAGTACGCGAAAGTGACAGGCAGAAACAGACATACAACAATACATATGAAAAAGATGTGTCAAAAAAACAGACGGATAATACGAAAATAGCGAAAAAGAATCCAAAGATCCGTGTTCTCCTGATGACAACAGGATATACCCGGGCGTTTCATACGGAAGTGAAAGTTTCGGGAAAAGAAGGCTTGATATTAAGAATAGGAGCGAAAAAAGTTTCCGTACCTGCCGGAAAAACTGTGACGATAAAAGCTTCAAATCGGCGACTGAAAAAACATACAATAAAAATTCGTGCAAGAAAAGGTACGGTACAGGTTAAGAGCATACGAAGAGGTTATGGAACGCCGTCTTACAGCGGGACACTGGAACTTAAGCCTGCCGGAAAGAAGATCGCACTGATTAATGAACTTACGGTAGAAGATTATCTCTGTGCGGTTGTTCCGAGCGAGATGCCGGTGTCATATAAACTGGAAGCATTAAAAGCGCAGGCTGTCTGCGCGAGAAGCTATGCTTACCGGCAGATGGAGAACTATGCTTATCCGAAATACCGGGCGCATGTCAATGACAGTACAGATTATCAGGTATATGGCAATTCAAAGCAGGCGGATTCTGCTGTGAAAGCGGTCAGGCAGACAGCCGGAGAAACTGCAAAGTATAAAGGGAAAATTGCAACAACATACTATTATTCGACATCTTCCGGAAGAACGACGACAACTGCAGCGTGGGGAAGCACTTCATCAGCAGCTACCGGCTATCTGAAATCCGTCAGAGTCAGTGGAAAAAATGGGGATTATGAGAAAAATCTTCCATGGTACCGGTGGACAGTGGACGTAACGGCAGCAAGATTGTCAACGATTCTTTATAAAAATACCGGAAAAGATGTCGGAAGTATCCGCAAGATATATATTTCAAAAAGAGGTCCGGGAAAAGTAGCGCTGGAACTTAAAGTAAAGGGAGACAAAGGAAATCTGACTGTAAAAACAGAGAATAAAATCCGGTCAGCGCTTGCGGGAGATTATGATATCCGGAAGCAGGACGGAAGTAAGGTGAAGTTTCGAACATTGCTTCCAAGTGCGTTTATTACAATTACGAAAAAAAAGAGCCAGATTCACATCCGGGGAGGCGGATTCGGACATGGAATCGGAATGAGCCAGACAGGAGCCAATGAAATGGCAAAACAGGGGAAAACTTACAAAGAAATATTGAAACTGTTTTATTCTGACATTACGGTAGAAAATTAATAATATGAAGAAAAACATCTAAGAAAATGTCTACCGGTATGATAAAAGACAGATAATCGTAGACAAAGCGCATGAAATCAGTTAAAATGGGGTGCGAATGTCAGGAGAGAACTATGAAGAAAATAAAAGAAATAGGTTCAAAAATAATACAGATAACAACAGACATATCCCATGATCATGTAGGTGCGTATGCTGCACAGTCGGCATACTTTTTTATGCTGTGTCTGATTCCGATCATTCTGCTTCTTCTGACACTGGTGCGTTATACACCAGTGACGAAAGCAGATGTTATGGCGGCAGTGATCCAGGTGTTCCCGTCATCTGTGGAGACACTGATCACATCGATCGTGAATCAGGTTTACAACCAGTCAATGAGCATCATCCCGATCACGGTAGTTGTAGCGCTCTGGTCAGCAGGAAAAGGTGTACTTGCGATGTCTTCCGGACTGAACTGCATTTACAAATGCCATGAGACACGTAACTATTTTTATCTCCGTCTGCGGGCAACGATCTATACAGTGATGTTCCTGATCGTGATCATATTCCTGCTGCTGTTGTCTGTGTTTGGTAATACAATAAATATATTTATCACAAATCATGTAACGATCATGAAACAGATTGCTGACTGGCTGATTAAAACGCGTACGATCATTACGCCTATCACATTGATGATATTCTTCCTTTTGATCTATAAGTTTCTGCCAAACCGCAGGACAAAATTAAAAAGACAGATTCCGGGTGCGGTATTTGCAGCAATCGGCTGGATGATCATATCCTGGATTTTTTCTGTGTATGTAGATGTATTTCAGGGATTTTCGGATATGTACGGAAGTCTGACAACAATCGTGTTGATCATGCTTTGGATGTATTTCTGTATGTATACGATTCTGCTTGGCGGTGTAGTGAATGTGATGGTATCAGATGAGATTTTTGGAGAATAGAACTTGACATCTCCGGGCTGTATGATACAATAATGAAGTATTAGAACTCAATCTATTTTTGGAAAAAGCAATGACCGTGTAAGTAGAGAATTATTTTCCGACAGAGAGAGAAGATCGCAGGCTGGAAGTCTTCTTCGGTTCAGATAAGGATTGAATTTCCCACGTAAGCTGTTTCTTTGAAACGGAGATAATCTGTAAGTAAGAGAAAACGTAACCTGCACGTTACGCAGAAGATAAGTGCCTGCCGCAAGTAATATGCTGCAGGAATCAGGGTGGTATCACGGGTAGAACCTCGTCCCTAGGGGATGAAGTTCTTTTTTTATTGCCACAGCATCTGGATGAAGTTGCCGTCGGCAGGTTCTGCAGGTGTCTGAATATGGACAGATATATTGATGAAGAAAGGGAGAAAAGAGATGCAGGAGAAGCTTAAAGCCATCAGAGAAGAAGCATTAAAAGCAATCGAACAGGCAGATATGCCTGAAAAACTGAATGATGTCCGCGTAAAATTCCTTGGTAAAAAGGGAGAGCTGACAGCCGTATTAAAGAGTATGAAAGATGTTGCCAAAGAAGACAGACCGAAGGTTGGTCAGATGGTCAATGAGACAAGAGAAGCAATTGAGAAGATATTAGAGGAAAGCAAGAGCAAAATGGAGCGTGCGATCCGTGAAGAGAAGATGAAACAGGAAGTAATCGATGTAACACTGCCGTCCAAGAAGAATATGGTCGGACACAGACATCCGAACACGATTGCGCTGGAAGAAGTAGAGAGAATTTTCGTTGGTATGGGATATGAAGTTGTAGAAGGACCGGAAGTAGAATACGATTTGTACAACTTTGAAAAACTGAATATTCCGGCAGATCATCCGGCAAAAGATGAGCAGGATACGTTCTACATTAATAAAGATATCGTACTTCGTACCCAGACATCGCCGGTACAGGCACGAGTAATGGAACAGGGAAAACTCCCAATCCGTATGATCGCACCGGGACGTGTATTCCGTTCTGACGAAGTAGATGCAACACATTCTCCTTCTTTCCATCAGATCGAAGGACTTGTTATTGACAAAAACATTTCTTTCGCAGACCTGAAAGGTACACTGGAAGTATTTGCAAAAGAGTTATTCGGACCAGAGACAAAGACGAAATTCCGTCCGCATCATTTTCCATTTACAGAGCCAAGTGCAGAAGTTGATGTTACCTGCTTCAAATGCGGCGGAAAAGGATGCCGTTTCTGTAAAGGATCCGGATGGATTGAGATTCTTGGCTGTGGTATGGTACATCCACATGTACTGGAAATGTGTGGAATTGATCCGGATGAATATACAGGATTTGCATTTGGTGTAGGTCTGGAACGTATTGCACTGTTAAAATACGAAATTGATGACATGAGACTGTTATATGAAAATGATATCCGATTCTTAAAACAGTTTTAAACGATAGATGAAGGACGCGAAAGGAGTAATAAGATGAATACATCATTATCATGGATAAAAGCATATGTTCCGGATCTTGACGTGACAGCACAGGAATATACCGATGCAATGACACTGACCGGAACAAAAGTAGAAGGATTTGAAAAGATGGATGCAGATCTGGACAAGATTGTAGTCGGACAGATTGATAAGATTGAGAAGCATCCGGATGCTGACAAGCTGATTATCTGTCAGGTAAATATCGGAACAGAATCCATTCAGATCGTAACAGGTGCACCGAATGTAAAAGAAGGTGACAAAGTACCGGTTGTTCTGGACGGCGGACGTGTTGCAGGCGGACATGAGCCGGGACAGAGAGTTGCCGGTGGAATCAAGATCAAAAAAGGCAAATTACGTGGAGTAGAGAGTAACGGTATGATGTGCTCGATCGAAGAGCTGGGATCAAACCGTGACATGTATCCGGATGCACCGGAATACGGAATCTATATTTTCCCGGAAGATACAGAAGTCGGAGCAGATGCCATTGAAGTACTGGGACTGCACGATGTTGTATTTGAATATGAGATCACATCAAACCGTGTAGACTGCTACAGTGTTGTTGGTATTGCAAGAGAGGCGGCAGCAACTTTCCACAAAGAATTTTGCCCGCCGGTTGTAACAGCAACAGGAAATGACGAAGATGTCAATGATTACATCAAAGTTACTGTAAAAAATACAGACCTCTGCCCGAGATACTGTGCAAGAATTGTAAAGAATATCAAGATTGCACCGTCACCGGAATGGATGCAGAGAAGACTGGCTTCCGTAGGAATTCGTCCGATCAATAACCTCGTAGATATTACAAACTATGTAATGGAAGAATACGGACAGCCAATGCATGCTTATGATCTGGACACGATTGCCAATCATGAGATTATTGTCCGTACTGCAGAAGCAGATGAGAAATTTACAACACTGGATGGACAGGAAAGACAGATGGATGAAGACGTTCTGATGATTTGCGACGGCGAGAAATCTATCGGTATTGCCGGAATCATGGGTGGTGAGAACTCCATGATCACAGATAATGTAAAGACAATGCTTTTTGAAGCAGCATGTTTTGACGGAACAAACATCCGCAAATCAAGCAAGAGAGTCGGACTTCGTACAGATGCTTCCGGTAAATTCGAAAAAGGTCTGGATCCGAACAATGCACAGGCTGCAATCGACCGTGCATGCCAGCTCATTGAAGAGATGGGAGCCGGAGAAGTTGTCGGCGGTATGGTAGATGTATATGGAAAGAAGAAAGAGCCGGTACGTGTGCCATTTGATCCGGAAGCAATCAACAATCTGCTTGGAACAGAGATCGCAGAAGAAGATATGATCGGATACTTCAAGAAGATTGATCTGGAATATGACAAAGAGAAGAGAGAAGTGATCGCTCCGACTTTCCGTCATGACCTGTTCCGCATGGCTGACCTTGCAGAAGAAGTTGCAAGATTCTATGGATATGATAATATCCCGACAACACTTCCGAGAGGAGAGGCAACAACAGGTAAATTATCATTCAAGCTGAGAGTGGAAGAGATTGCGCGTGATATCGCGGAGTTCTGTGGATTCAGCCAGGGAATGACTTATTCATTTGAAAGCCCGAAGGTATTTGATAAATTACTGTTGCCGGAGGATTCACCGCTTCGCCAGACAGTTGACATTGTGAATCCGCTGGGAGAAGATTACAGCGTAATGAGAACAACATCCTTAAATGGTATGCTGACTTCTCTTGCAACAAACTACAACAGAAGAAATAAAAATGTAAGATTATATGAGCTTGGTAATGTATATCTGCCAAAGGCTCTGCCACTTACAGAATTGCCGGAAGAGCGTATGCAGTTTACACTTGGAATGTATGGAGACGGAGATTTCTTCAGCATGAAAGGTGTTGTAGAAGAGTTCTTTGAAAAAGTAGGACTTCATAAAAAAGAAACTTACGATCCAAATGCCGGAAAGACATATCTGCATCCGGGACGTCAGGCAAATATCATTTATGATGGAACAGTTGTCGGATATTTAGGAGAAGTACATCCGGATGTTGCAGACAATTACGGAATCGGAACAAGAGCTTACATTGCTGTTATTGATATGCCGGAGATTGTAAAGAAGGCAACCTTTGACAGAAAATATACGGGAATTGCCAAATTCCCGGCAGTTACCAGAGATATTAGTATGGTAATGCCGAAAGAGATTCTTGTCGGACAGGTAGAAGAAGTCATCGAGAAGAAGGGTGGCACTTACTTGGAGAGCTATGCACTGTTTGATATTTACGAAGGAGAGCAGATTAAGAAAGGCTTTAAGTCCGTAGCATATTCTATCGTATTCCGTGCAAAGGATAAGACACTGGAAGAGGCAGAGATTACAAGTGCTATGAACAAGATTTTGGAAGGACTGGAAGCGCTTGGAATCGAACTTCGTAAATAAACAGTTCATTCACAGAAAGGAAAGGTAATTTCCAAAATGAAAAAGAAACAGATCATAGGCCTGCTTATAGCAGGTCTTCTGTTCGCTGTGATCGGAGTGATCAGTGTATTTGTAAATACAGCGGCAGAAAGTATTATAGGGGATGCAGCAGAAGAGATCCTTGCAGGTGGCAGTAATTTTGATCCACCGGATGACGATTACATTGCAGTTGTGAAAGTGCAGGGAACGATTCAGGAACAGGCATCAGACACGACAGATATTCTGAGCGGACAGAACAGTGGTTATCAGCATGATACGACAATGGAGTATCTGGATGAACTTATGGATGACGAAAATAATAAAGGAATTTTGCTTTATGTAGATTCGCCGGGCGGAGCAGTCTACGAATCGGAAGAATTGTATGACAAACTGATGGAATACAAGAAGATAACCAAACAGCCAATCTGGACTTATATGGCACATTATGCTGCTTCGGGAGGTTATATGGCTTCTGTATCATCAGATAAAATCTATGCAAATAAGAATACAGTGACCGGTTCCATCGGAGTTATTATGTCCGGTTATGACCTGACAGGCTTATACAAGAAACTGGGCATCCGCTATGTGAGTATTACGAGCGGTAAAAATAAAGATTCCAGCAGACTGACAAAAGAGCAGGTGAAGATATACCAGTCACAGGTAGATGAGTGTTACGAAGCGTTTGTATCCAAAGTAGCTGACGGAAGAAAAATGTCCAAAGAACAGGTGAAAAAGCTGGCTGATGGAAGAACTTACACAGCAACGCAGGCAAAAAATAATGGTCTGATCGATAAAATCAGCAGTTATGATGAGATGCAGGATGAAATGAGTGACAAACTTAAGACGGATGAATTCTATGAGCCGGAGCGTAAGACGAACCTGCTGGATGAACTATTTGCGAAAGCAGGAAGTCTGGTTCCAAAGTCAGAGGCACAGGTATTGAAAGAGACTGCCGAAGAATGTAAAAGCGGAGGATTGATGTATTATGCAGAGGGATTGCAATAGTGAAAATCTGGAATACGCAGGATTCTGGGTAAGGTTTGCTGCATATGTGCTGGATCATATGATTATCTTTTTTGGACTTATCGGAGTCCGTCTGGTATTGGCGTTTGCTTCATTTGTATTAGGGCTTCTTGAGATTAACATATTGAATACGAATGTTTTGTTTCAATATTCCTTAAAAGATGTTGCACTTTATATTTGTCAGGTGTTATATTTTATTATATGTACTTACGAAACCGGAACAACTTTTGGAAAGCGCGTATTCCATCTTAAGGTTGTAAGTGCAAAAGAAGAAAGATTAGATCTGTTCGATATTGTGTACAGAGAGACCATAGGACGATTTCTGTGCCACGTATCGTTAGGATTTGGCTATCTGCTGGCAGGATTGGATCAGCAGAAATGTGGACTGCATGACAGACTCAGTGATACGAGAGTTGTATATGCAAAGAAAATAAAGGAGATTCATATAGAAAATGAAAACACAGGATTTTTATTATGATCTGCCGGAAGAATTGATTGCACAGGATCCGCTTGAGGATCGTTCCAGCTCCAGGCTGCTTGTCCTTGACAAGAAGTCTGGGGCTGTTTCCCATCATGTATTTAAAGAGATTATTGACTATCTGCATGAGGGAGACTGTCTGGTTATCAATGACACGAAGGTAATTCCGGCAAGGCTGATTGGTTCCAAAGTAGGAACAAATGCAAAGATTGAGATTTTATTATTAAAAAGAAAAAGCGACAACACCTGGGAGACACTTGTAAAACCGGGGAAAAAGGCAAAAGTCGGAGCGAAGATCAGCTTCGGTGACGGACTTTTGATCGGAGAAGTTGTAGATATTGTAGAGGAGGGAAATCGTCTGATCCGGTTTACTTATGACGGGATTTTTGAAGAGATCCTTGACCAGCTTGGCCAGATGCCGCTTCCTCCTTACATCACACATCAACTGGAGGATAAGAATCGTTATCAGACTGTTTATGCGAAGCATAACGGCTCGGCAGCAGCGCCGACAGCAGGACTGCATTTTACACCGGAGCTTCTGGAAGCGATTAAGAAGAAAGGCGTGGATATCGCAAGTGTGACATTGCATGTCGGGCTTGGAACTTTCCGACCGGTGAAGGTAGATGAGATCACAGAACATCATATGCATTCGGAATTTTTCCAGATTACAGAAGAAGCAGCACAGAAGATCAATCATGCAAAAGAAAACGGCGGAAGAGTAATTTGTGTCGGAACGACAAGTTGCCGTACGATCGAATCCGCGGCAGATGAAGACGGGCATTTAAAAGCATGTAGCGGCTGGACAGAGATTTTTATCTATCCGGGATATAAGTTCAAGGTTTTAGACTGCCTGATCACGAATTTCCATTTGCCGGAGTCTACGCTGGTAATGCTTGTATCAGCACTTGCCGGAAGAGAGCATGTCCTTGCGGCATATGAAGAGGCAGTGAAAGAGAGATATCGATTTTTTTCGTTTGGAGATGCGATGTTTATCCAGTAAAATGGATACATAAAGAAGGGAGAAAAGATGCAGCAGATAATAAGTGGCAAAAAGGGATCGAACCGAGTAGCGCTTTTCTGTACAGCAGGAGTTCTGATCGGATTATTCAGCCACCTTTATGAGAAAGATACATTTTTTATAACAAAAGGAATACTGGGGCTTCCATACAAGATCAGTGAAGCAATCTATCAGTTTATGATTGGAACAGATGCGGCAGACGCAGAAGAGACTCTGGCGAATCTGAATACGGATTTTTTTCCACACAGTCTGATTGCCACAGGGGTGGCAAGATGGATCACACCTATGCTGATTGGTTTATTTCTGGTGGGGTCCTTTGCGTATTTTACAGGAGATAAGAAAATATTTACGTTGCAGAGATATACACACTTTCTTTATGGAAATATTATTGTGATCGCAATGCTGATCTGTCTGACTTATGGCATTAATAAAAAGGCAGTCAGTGATTGTGGAGAGCTGAAAGGCATCAATACATTTGTATTTCAGAGTTCCCAGATGATCAGTGAGGAATTTTCGGGAAAATCAGCGCAAACTTTGAAAGATAGTTTACAGAAAGGTCTGAAAAAGGATCCGAGAATCACAAGAAATTATGAGGATGAGATAGAAATCGGGCTTATTATGGGGAATAAGACAAGATTTACAGATGCTTATGTAAATCCGCAAAAATGTTATATTGTGATAAATGACATTACAATTTATCATGTAGATAAGAAATTTGCAAACTATGTAAAACAGTATAAGATATCCGGTGATATTCCGGAATTCCGGAAACTGTAGGAGAAAGTATGATACGAGAAAGAGAGAATAAAAAAGAGCAGATTACTTTTTTGACGCTTACATTTTTGGTTGTATATAGTTGTTCCTATCTGTTATCGGATACTTTTGGACGTTTTATGCTGAGATATGGGAATCCGTTTGTCAGTTCGGCAAATCAGCCGGTCAGTTATATGAATCTTGCTTTCACGGTGTTGGTACTGACTCTGGTGATAACGATTCGGCTTCTTATTAAAAGAACAGATTTTAAGAAAACAGTATCAGCGCTGGCTGTAGGGGGATGCCTTACGGCTTTGATTGTTGCAGGATATTTTGTAAATTGTAATTTTACGGCATCTGCCATGGAAGACAGAGCGGTGCTGGATCATTTTTTCTATAAAACATCCGATGAAAAATTAAATGAAAAATACGATGAAAATGAAACGAAAGAGATCATCCGCTTATGTAAACAGTTAAAACCGGTTTCTGAAAACGAGCAGAGAAAGCTTGAGAAGAATTACCGGAAGAACGGAGAATCTTCGGATGTGGTGTCAATAACTGTTATTTATGAAGAGTCTTTTGGACAGAATCTGGATATCAATATTAACATAGACGGAAATAAGATTTATGTTGATAAAGGAACCGGACTTCATGACAAAGAAGTTGTCGTGTTTTTTAAGGACAATGGGTTGACAAAATATTTTCGGTAAAAGGATTGCTTTCTTCTCTGTTTTTTTGTATGCTTGATGAGGAGTTTTCAAAAAAGTGGGGATAAGAGTATGAACGAAAAAAAGAAAATATGCTGTACGTTTGAGAATGTGAAAGAAGTTGCAGTTATGTCGGTTGCCGTGGGGATCATTGCATCGGCTGTTTACTTTTTCCTGATTCCGAGCCAGACATCAATCAGCAGTGTATCGGCGCTGGCAATCATTCTTGCACATTATGTGTCGCTTCCGGTATCGAGTGTTACCATGATCCTGAATGTAGTTCTGCTGGTGATCGGATTTCTGACCTGTGGGAAAGAATTTGGCGCGAAGACAGTATATACCAGTATTTTACTGCCGCTTTATCTGGCAGTCTTTGAGAAAATTTTTCCGGATTTTCAGTCTCTGACAGAAAGTACGGAACTGGATGTGTTATGTTATATTTTAGTTGTAAGTATCGGACTCGGCATTTTGTTCAATATGAATGCATCTTCCGGTGGATTGGATATCGTAGCGAAGATGATGAACAAGTATCTGCATATTGAACTGGGAAAGGCAATGTCCATTTCCGGGATGTGTGTAGCGCTTTCTTCAGCGCTGATTTATGATAAGAAAGCAGTTGTTTTGAGTATACTGGGTACATACTTCAACGGAATTGTGCTGGATCATTTTATATTTGGACAGAATGTGAAACGTCGTGTTTGCATCATTACAAAATATGAACAGGAAGTGCGGGAGTTTATCCTGCATGAATTGCACAGTGGTGCGACATTCTATGAAGCAATCGGTGCATATAATATGGAAAAATACAGAGAAATCATTACAATTGTGGATAAAAACGAGTATCAGAAACTAATGAATTACATTATCCACAAAGATCCGGAAGCTTTTGTTACGGTTTACACAGTGGCAGATATGCGCTATCGACCGAAAGTCAGATCGTTTTAAAAGAGGCGGAAGAAAGGAAGAGGAAATAAAAAATGGAAAAGATGGACGTGCTGGAGATGTTAAGAGAAGCAGAAGATATATATGTCATATATTCGGCTTGTACGAATATGCCATTTGTCTACTGTGATCCGGAGACTTATGATGATGAAGTGATCCTATTTGACAGTGAAGAAGAAGCAAAAAAACAGGCAGACAGAATGTTGGATGCCAAAATTCCGGTAAGACTTGTAAATGTGAAGAAGGAACACAGACTGGAATTTTTCACAGGTCTGTTTCCGATGGGAGTAAACTGTATTCTGGTTTGTACCGGTGAAGAGAAAGTGCAGGTACAGTTAAATGATCTGGTTATAAGAACAGCAGAAGAGGATCTTCCGGAGGATGAACCGAGAATTGAGAATCCGGAACTTCACCTGACAGCGCTTTATTTTGTACAGGAGCTTCGCCGAAATCCGGAAGAGATGACAGAAGAGATGGATGCGTTGAATGAAGAGATGATGGCGCATTTCTATGAAGGAAAATATCTGGTTGCAGTACAGGAAGACAATCAGATTCCGGCACTTCGCAGAACAAGTGGAAAAGTATATCAGCCAATCTTTACAGATCTGATGGAATTTGTAAAGTTTGATAAGGAACAGAAATACAGAGCATTGATCATGGATGCAGAGACGGTAGCAAAGCAGCTCCCGGATGGGATGGAAGGTGTAGCGATCAATCCATTTGGAGTAAATGTGCTGCTTGATATTTCAAAATCTACAGCAGGTGAAGAAGAATAAATGATGATATAACCTACAGAACCTGCCATTGGCAGATTCTTTCGGATGCTATGGCAACAAAAAGGCGGACAGTAGAAACTGTCCGCCTTCGCTGTCTTAATCTCATTTTTCGTGTATTACTTTTAAATATCTAAAATCCAGTTACTTTATATAGTTAAAAGGTACATCTAAATTTCGATTAAATCTGGCTCTTAGAGCTTCGTTACGTTCACTGCCTGAGGTCCCTTGGCGCCTTCTGTTACATCAAACTCAACTTCCTGTCCTTCTTCAAGAGACTTGAAGCCTTCCATATTCAGTCCTGAGTAGTGTACGAAAACGTCTTTGCCGGATTCATCAGAGATGAAACCATAGCCTTTTTGGTTGTTAAACCATTTTACTGTACCTTTCATGATGATACCTCCATAAAATGAAAAATAATAGATCCAGTGTAATCTGATGTCAGCCAAGATTACACTCCGTTACTTTAACATGTTTTGATAAAGAAGTCAACAAAAACGAAAGGGCTTTTGGCGATTTTACACAAAAGCAACAGCGCGTTTCGACATTTGCCGGTATCCTTTCCTTGACGAAAGAGTATGGAACGTGTAAAGTATATTTAGGAGATTTTACGCAAATATTTCGAAGAAGTGAGGATATAATAGTATGATTACATTAACGGGGAAGAAAATTTCAGAAGGGATCGCAGTCGGAAAGCTTTCTTTATATAAACGTGATATTAAAGAAATCAAACGGATTTATGTAAAAGATATTGAAAAAGAAGTTGCCCGTTTTCAAAAAGCCAAAGATAAGGCATTTATGGAACTGAAAGTGATGCATACTTCTTCTATCAAAGAAGTGGGAGAGGCGAATGCAGCTATTTTCGAAATGCAGCAGCAGATTTTAGAGGACGAGGAATTTGTCGGAAAGATTACGAATATCATTCTGGAAGAGAAGCTGAATGCAGAATTTGCAGTCTCCCATGCAGCTGAAGAACTGATCAAGAACGGACCGGAAGAAGATAAGAATTACCTGAAAGGGCATGATGCAGATATTCGCGATGTGGCGATCCGCCTGATCCGGATCCTGTCCAGAAGCTGGAAGGATCGTCTGCTTTCAGATGAACCATTTATTCTGGCTGCATCAGAGCTTTATCCAAGTGAGGCAATGCAGTTAGAGAAGTCCAAGGTACTTGGTTTTGTGACGCGTTATGGAACGATCAATTCCCATACGGCAGTGATTGCCCGTACAAAAGGAATCCCGGCAGTCATCGGACTGGGTGATGCGCTGAAGAAAGAGTACGATGGAAAGACGATCATCATTGACGGATTTGAAGGAAAGGTTTACATCGAGCCGGATTATACAACGATCACGCAGATGAAGAAGCGACAGGACGCTAACCATGAGAAGACGCGGAATCTGGAACGGCTGAAAGGAAAAGAGAATATTACACAGAGCGGTCAGAAAATTGATATCTGTGCGAATATCGGTAACAGAGAGGATATTGAGAATGTAATCCGAAGTGACGCCGGTGGAATCGGGCTGTTCAGAAGTGAATTCCTGTATATGGAGAATGGTGGAAAGCTGCCAACAGAAGAGCAGCAGTTCCAGACATATAAGCTGGCAGCAGAATCAATGGGGATCAAGCGAGTTGTGATCCGTACAGCAGATCTTGGCGGAGAGAAGCAGGCGGCATGCTTTGAAATCGGACCGGAGAAGAATCCGTCCATGGGTTACCGTGGAATCAGAGTATCGCTGGAGAAAGAAGATATGTTTAAGACGCAGCTCCGTGCAATTTTAAGAGCTTCTGTATATGGTAATGTTGCAATTATGTTTCCAATGATCTCTACTGTGGAAGAAGTAAGAAGTGCAAAGCTTCTGTTAGAGAGAGCGAAAAAAGAGCTGAGTGCCGAGAAGACCGCTTATAATAAAGAAATCCAGGTCGGCGTAATGATAGAGACACCGGCGGCAGTCATGATTAGCGGAGAACTTGCAAGAGAGGTTGATTTCTTCAGTATCGGAACGAATGATCTGCTGCAATTCACACTCGGAATGGATCGTGAGAATGAGCGGATGGAGAAATATTTTGATCCGCACCATCCGGCGATACTTAAGATGCTGCGTATTGTAGCTAATAACGTTCATCTGGAAGAAAAGCCAATCAGTATCTGCGGAGATATGGCGGCAGATCTGTCATTGACAGAATTTTTCCTGCAGATTGGCATTGATGAATTATCAGTAGCACCGGGGCAGGTACTGGCGCTTCGTAAGAAGATCCGCGAGATCCAGTAGTTTATGATTGCCAGGAGCGTAGCAGTTAAAAATATATAGATGTTATAAAAGGATTTTTGTTTTTTGTGCAGTTTGCACGAAGATAAAAGTCCTTTTTTGATGATTATTTTTGACTGAAAATGATTGACTTTGACTGAAAATGGTTGTAATATAAGCATAAAGATGAATGAAGATGAATGAAAGTGATTGAAAATGAAAGGATGAAGGGAATGCTTGCAGAAGAAAGATATAGCGAAATCCTTCGTGTTGTAAATGAAGAACATGCGGTTACAGTCCAGGAACTGACAGAACTTCTGGACACTTCGGAATCTACAATACGAAGAGATCTGACAACACTTCATAAGCGGGGCGAGCTGGTGAAAGTACATGGTGGCGCAACCGCAGTAGAATCTGGATATACAACAAAGGATGCGGCGTTGTCTGTACGAAGAGACCTGAACCGTGAAGTAAAGCAGAAAATTGGCAAATATGCGGCGACACTTGTTCAGGCAGATGATTTTGTATATCTGGATGCCGGAAGTAGCGTGGATATAATGATTGATTATCTGACACAGGCAGATGCAGTCTATGTAACGAATTCCATTGGCCATGCACAAAAGCTGCTGCAGAAAGGCTTTCGTGTCATTCTGATCGGTGGAGAGCTGAAAGCGATAACAGAAGCAATCGTCGGAGCCGATGCCATTTCCGGACTTCGTAAATATAATTTTACGAAAGGTTTCTTCGGAACAAACGGTGTACATCCGGATGCAGGATATACCACACCGGATATTGCTGAAGCAATGGTAAAAGAAAAAGCAATGGAGCAGTGCCGTGAATGTTTTGTTCTTGCGGACGCGACGAAGATCAATCAGATCTCATCGGTTACTTTTTCTGCATTTGAAGATGCAAAGCTGCTCACAATAGGAATAGCAGATGAAAAATATAAAAAATATAAAAATGTTATGGAGGTTGAGGCATGATTTACACAGTTACTTTTAACCCCTCTCTGGATTATGTGATCCAGGTGGATAAGCTTGTGCCGGGTGAGATTAACCGGACAACACATGAGGCTGTTTATCCGGGGGGCAAAGGAAATAATGTTTCCGTAATCCTGTCGAATCTGGGACACTCCAGTAAAGCGCTTGGCTTTACCGCTGGTTTTACAGGAGAGGCATTAGAAAATATGCTGAAGGAATTTGGATGTGATACTGCATTTATAAGACTCCCGGAAGGTTCCACAAGAATCAATGTGAAGATTAATGCAGGCGAAGAGACAGAGATCAACGGACAGGGGCCGGTGATCACAGAAGAAGCACAGCAGGCATTATTTGAACAGCTGGATGCATTAAAAAAAGAAGATATACTCGTACTTGCAGGAAGTATTCCGAATACACTTCCGTCTGATATTTATGAACGGATTCTGGAACATTTACAGGGAAGAGGAATTCATTTTGTGGTGGATGCGACGAAGGAACTTCTCCTGAAAGTATTAAAGTATCATCCGTTCCTGATCAAGCCAAACAATCATGAACTTGGCGAAATGTTCGGAGTGACATTAAAGACCAGGGACGAGATTGTGACTTATGCGAAGAAACTGCAGGAGATGGGAGCGGAAAATGTACTCGTATCCATGGCAGGTGATGGCGCCATTCTCTTGACAGAAGATGGCATTATATATAAAGCAAAACCACCAAAAGGAAAAGTTCTGAACTCAGTGGGAGCAGGAGATTCTATGGTGGCAGGATTTCTGACCGGATATTTGAATACCGGAGAATATGAAAAAGCATTCCGGCTTGGTGTTGTGACTGGAAGTGCGACAGCTTTTCAATACTGGCTGGCGACAAAAGAAGATATCGTTGCATTGATGGAAGATAAACCAGAAACTTATGGATTATAGGAGGAAGAAAGATGAAGATCGTAGACTTGCTGAAAAAAGAAAGTATTGATCTGAACGGAACTGTCTCAGATAAGAAAGAGACGATTGAGAAAATGGTTTCTCTGATGGCAGCCGGAGGAAACATCACAGATGTGGAGCGTTATAAGGAAGGCGTTTTCTTAAGAGAAGAAGAAGGAACAACCGGTATCGGTGAAGGAATTGCGATTCCGCATGCGAAGACAGATGCAGTAGCGAAGCCCGGACTTGCAGCAATGGTTGTAAAAGATGGTGTGGATTATGATTCGCTGGACGGAGAACCGGTACATCTTATTTTCCTGATCGCGGCACCGAACACAGAAGATAATGTACATCTGGAAGTACTGAGTCGTCTGTCCATGCTTCTGATGGATGATGACTTCCGCGCGAATCTGCAGAGTGCAGAGTCAGTAGAGGAATTTCTTGGATATATTGATGCAGCAGAAAAAGCAAAATTTCCGGATGAAGCAGAACAGGAAGAAAAGCGGGAAGAAAAACCGGCAGAAAAAACAGGCTACCAGATCCTTGCAGTTACGGCATGTCCGACTGGAATCGCACACACATACATGGCAGCGGAGAGTCTGGAAAATAAAGCAAAAGAGATGGGGTATACGATCAAAGTTGAGACAAATGGTTCCGGTGGAGATAAGAACGTGCTGACTGCAGAAGAAATCGCAGCATGTGACTGTATCATCATTGCAGCAGATAAAGATGTCAGAATGGCAAGATTCGATGGTAAACCGGTGATCATGACGAAGGTAGCAAACGGAATCAGCAAAGCAGAAGAGCTTATCACAAAGGCAATGAGTGGCGAAGTTCCGGTTTATCACAACAAAGGTGGCGAAGAAGCTTCCATAAGCAGTGAAGGTGAGAGCCTTGGACGTAAGATCTACAAGAGTTTGATGAATGGTGTATCCCATATGCTTCCGTTCGTCATCGGCGGCGGTATTCTGATCGCGCTTTCTTTCCTGGTAGATGCCGGAAACGCCGGAACAGATACCTTTGGTAACGGAACCCCATTGGCACATTTCCTGAATACAGTAGGAAATACATCCTTTGGAATGATGTTCCCGGTACTTGCGGGATATATCGCAATGGCGATCGGAGACAGACCGGCACTAATGCCTGGTATTGTCGGTGGTCTGCTCGCAAAAGCAGGAACCTCTATCTTCCTTCCGGAAGAGAAATGGATCTCATCCGGATTTTTCGGAGCACTGATCGCAGGTTTTGTAGCAGGATATCTGATGTTGCTGATTAAAAAACTGCTGGAGAAACTTCCAAAAGCACTGGAAGGAACCAAACCGGTTCTGTTATATCCATTCTTTGGAATTCTGGCAATGGGTGCAATCATGATCTTTCTCGTAAATCCACCGGTTGGAGCATTTAACACATGGCTTTACAACGGACTGGCAGGAATGGGAGAATCCAGCAAAGTTCTTTTGGGAGCACTTCTCGGAGGAATGATGTCCATTGATTTCGGAGGGCCGTTTAACAAAGCAGCGTATGTATTTGGTACTGCGGCGATCGGAAGCGGACAGTTTGATATTATGGCAGCGGTTATGATCGGAGGAATGACTCCGCCAATCGGAATCGCACTTGCGACAACATTTTTCAAGAGCAGATTTACAAAGAGCGAACAGCAGACAAGTATTACAAACTACATCATGGGATTATCCTTTATTACAGAAGGTGCCATTCCATTTGCAGCATCCGATCCGCTTCGTATCATTCCGCCTTGCGTAGTTGGTTCTGCTGTAGCAGGAGCACTATCCATGGCATTTGGATGCGGTTCCCGAGCACCTCACGGAGGAATTTTCGTAGTTGGTATTATGGAACATGCACCGATGTTTTTAATGGCACTTGTTATTGGCTCTATTATAACGATGGCAGGAATTGTACTGTTGAAGAAGCCATTGACAGATCAGACAAAATAAGTTAATTAATTGATATAGAAGTATTTTAGTTGTAAGTAACAAAAAATTATAATAAAGAGAAAAGGAGAACAAAAAAATGAAAGAATTTAAGTATGTAATCACAGATCCAGAAGGAATCCATGCAAGACCGGCAGGACTTTTAGTAAAGAAGGCAGCCTCCTATGCATCAACAATTATGATCGGCAAAGGTGAAAAGAGCGCAGACGCTAAGAGAATCTTCGGTGTTATGGGACTTGGAGTGAAAAACGGAGAAGAAATCTTCATGACAGCAGAAGGTGCTGACGAAGCAGAAGCAATCGAAGGAATGGAACAGTTTTTCAAAGAGAACCTGTAAGAAGAGGTAGAAGGCTATGATTACTTTATCAGGAAAAAGTGTATTTGGAGGAATTGCGATTGGAAAAATCGCATTTTATAAAAGAAATGAAATCCAGATCAAGCGGAGCCGTGTAGAAGATACCGAACAGGAAGTGAAGCGTTTTGAGGCTGCAAAAGAAAAAGCAGTCTCACAGCTTCAGGAATTACATGACAAGGCCCTGGATGACGTTGGCGAGACAAATGCCATGATTTTTGAAATTCACCAGATGATGCTGGAAGATCTAGACTATGTAGAGTCTATTGTAAATATTATTACTTCCCAGGAAGTGAATGCAGAATATGCAGTTGCGACAACAGCCGATAATTTTGCGGCAATGTTTGCGGCGATGGATGATGCATATATGCAGGGACGTGCAGCGGATGTAAAAGATGTATCCGAACGTCTGATCCAGGTTTTAAGTGACCAGAACAGTGCATCCATGGAAATGAATGAACCGGTGATCATTGCAGCAGATGATCTTGTCCCAAGCGAGACAGTACAGCTGGATAAAGAAAAAGTTCTTTCTTTTATTACAATGTTCGGTTCTGCAAATTCACATACTGCAATTTTGGCAAGAACGATGAACATTCCGGCAGTGATTGGCATCGGAGAAGACCTGAAAAAGGAATATGACGGAAAAGAAGCAATCGTAGACGGAATGGAAGGTGTAATCTACATCGATCCGGATAAAGAGACATTTACGCGTATGCGCGAGAAACAAAAAGAAGATCAGGAGCAGAAAGCACTATTGGAGCAGCTTAAGGGTAAAGAAAATATTACGAAAAGCGGTCAGAAAGTAATGGTATATGCCAATATCGGAAATCTTTCAGATGTTGGTGCTGTTCTTAAAAACGATGCAGGCGGTATTGGGCTGTTCCGAAGTGAGTTCTTATATCTGGAAAGTGAAACTTTCCCGACTGAGGAAGAGCAGTTTAAGGTATACAAACAGGTTGCGGAAAATATGGCAGGAAAACGTGTCATTATCCGTACGCTTGATATAGGAGCCGACAAGCAGGTAGATTATTTCGGACTGGATAAAGAAGAAAATCCGGCACTTGGATATCGTGCGATTCGTATCTGCCTGACAAGACAGGAGATTTTTAAGACACAGCTCCGTGCGCTGTATCGTGCATCGGCTTACGGTCAGATTGCAATCATGTTCCCAATGATCATATCTGTAGATGAAATAAAGCAGATCAAAAAGATTATTGAGGAAGTAAAGCAGGAACTTAAGGAAGAAGGAATTGATTTCCGCGAGAATGTTGAACTTGGTGTTATGATCGAGACACCGGCGGCAGTCATGGTAAGTCGTGACCTTGCAAAAGAAGTGGATTTCTTTAGTGTCGGAACAAATGACCTGACACAGTATACATTGGCGATCGACCGTCAGAATCAGAAGCTGGAACCGTTTTATGATTCCCATCATCCGGCAGTATTATCTATGATCCGTATGGCAGCAGAAAATGCACATGCAGAAGGAAAATGGATTGGAATCTGCGGAGAACTCGGAGCAGACTTAAGTCTGACAGAGACATTCCTTGAGATGGGAATTGATGAATTATCCGTTGCACCGGGAATGATTCTCCCGCTCCGCAAACGAATAAGAGAAGCAGATTAGAAGCAAAATAAAAAAATATAAACCCCTCCTAAAAATAATATAGATGAAAAAGTGTTTTCAAGAAATAGAGCCATTTACTTTATGGCTCTATTTTGTTAGAATGAAACTGTTATTGTTACCTAGGAAACTATGTTTCTAAATTAATGAGAGGACAAGGAGGAAAATACATGTTAGAAAAAGTTTTCAAACTACGTGAGAACGGCACAGATGTGAAGACAGAAGTTATTGCCGGAATCACAACATTTATGACAATGGCATATATTCTTGCAGTTAATCCAAGTATTATGTCAGCAGCAGGTATGGATTCAGGTGCAGTCTTTACAGCAACAGCACTGGCAGCATTACTTGGCACAGTCCTGATGGCGGTATTTGCAAACTATCCGTTTGCACTTGCACCAGGTATGGGACTGAATGCATATTTTGCATATACAGTTGTAGGTGTCTACGGATACAGCTGGAAAGTTGCATTAACAGCAGTATTTGCAGAAGGTATTATCTTTATTATTCTGTCTGCAACAAATGTCCGTGAAGCAATTTTCAATGCAATTCCGAAGAACTTAAAAGCTGCAGTCAGCGTAGGTATCGGTCTGTTCATCGCATTTATCGGTTTACAAAATGCTAAGATTGTAATCGGAGGATCTACACTGCTTCAGTTATATTCACTGGATAACTACAATGCGGCAAATGGCGTAAAAGCTACTTTCCATGATGTAGGAATCACAGTACTTCTTGCAATTATCGGTATTCTGATCACAGGAATCTTAGTTATAAGAAATATCAAGGGAAATATTTTATGGGGAATCTTGATTACATGGCTGTTAGGAATCGGATGTCAGTTCGCAGGAATCTATGTACCGAATCCGGATGTTGGATTCTACAGTCTGCTTCCTGATTTCAGCAACGGACTTTCTATTCCAAGTATTGCTCCGGTATTTGCAAAGCTGGATTTCCATTCTATGTTTTCACTGAACTTTATTGTGGTTGTATTTGCCTTCCTGTTTGTAGATATGTTTGATACGATCGGAACTCTGATTGGTGTATCTTCCAAAGCAAACATGCTGGATGAAGATGGAAAACTGCCACATATCAAAGGGGCATTAATGGCAGATGCGGTAGCAACAACAGCAGGAGCTGTTCTTGGTACTTCTACAACAACAACTTTCGTTGAAAGTGCATCCGGTGTTACAGAAGGCGGAAGAACCGGACTCACAGCAGTTACAACAGCGATCCTTTTCGGACTGTCACTGTTTCTGTCACCGATCTTCCTTGCCATCCCATCCTTTGCAACAGCACCGGCACTTGTCATCGTTGGATTCTATATGCTGACAAACGTTGTAAATATTGATTTCTCAGATGTTTCTGAAGCAATTCCATGTTACATCTGTATCGGAGCTATGCCGTTCTTCTACAGCATTTCCGAAGGAATCTCTATGGGGGTTATCACATATGTAGTATTAAATCTTCTGACAGGTAAGGCAAAAGAGAAGAAAATCAGTGCACTGATGTATGTGCTTGCAGTTTTATTTGTATTAAAATATATCTTCCTGTAAAAGAAAGGCTGGATTTAGCATGAATTTATTTACAATGGAAAATATTACAAAATCATACACAGACCGGATACTTCTGGATGATGTAGGATTTAGTATTAATGAAAATGAAAAAATCGGTGTGATCGGTGTAAACGGAATGGGGAAATCAACTCTGTTGAAAGTGGTTGCAGGGATTGAAGAAGCAGATGCCGGAAAGATCAGTATGGGTAATCAGGTGAAGATCTGCTATCTTCCGCAGACACCGGTATTTACACCTGGAACAACGATTTTGCAGGCTGCGGTCGGCGGAAATATGGAAGAATGGAACCGCTGGACGATAGAAGCGGATGCAAGATCCATGCTGAACCAGCTCGGTTTTGCGGATTATGAAGAAAAAGTAGAGCATATGTCCGGCGGACAGAAGAAGCGTGTTGCGTTAGTCAACGCGCTTCTGACGCCTGCGGACATTCTGATCTTGGATGAGCCGACCAACCATTTGGACAATGCGATGTCAGAGTGGCTGGAAAATTATCTGATCTCATTTCGCGGTGCGGTTCTGATGGTTACACATGACCGCTATTTCCTTGACCGTATCGCAACCAGGATCGTAGAAGTGGACAAAGGAAAGCTGTACAGTTATCCGGGAAATTATGCGAAGTTTGTGGAACTGAAAGAAGAGCGTCAGAATATGGCACTTGCAACAGAACGCAAGAGAAAAAGCCTGCTTCGGACAGAGCTTGAATGGCTGCACCGTGGCGCACGTGCACGAAGCACGAAACAGAAAGCACATATTGACCGTATTCAGGCAATGCAGGAGATGAAGGATATTCAGGAAGAAAAGCAGGTACTGCTTACGTCTACCGCATCACGGATGGGAAATAAAACAATTGAACTTTCTGATATTTCCAAATCCTATGGGAATCATCTGCTGATCCGGGATTATAATTATATTTTTCTGAAAAATGACCGGATTGGAATTATCGGACCGAACGGATGTGGAAAGACAACGTTACTTAAGATCATCAATGGAATTGTGAAACCGGATACCGGAACGATAGAAATCGGGCAGACAATACGGATCGGCTATTTTTCTCAGGAGAATGAATACATGGATGATTCAATAAAAGTCATCGACTATGTGAAAGAAGCGGGAGAGTATATTCAGACTTCGGATGGAAGAATCACAGCATCACAGATGCTAGAGCGTTTCCTGTTTGAGGGAGCGATCCAGTGGTCAAAGATTGAGAAGCTTTCCGGTGGTGAGAAGAGGAGACTGTATCTTCTGCGGATTCTGATGAGTGCGCCGAATGTGCTGATCCTGGATGAGCCGACCAACGATCTGGATATCCAGACACTTACAATTCTTGAAAATTATCTGGACGGTTTTGATGGAATCATCATTGTCGTATCGCATGACCGCTACTTCCTTGACCGGACAGTAAGAAGAATCTTTGCATTTGAGGGAGAAGGGGCGATCCGCCAGTATGAAGGAGGATATTCTGACTATCTGATTCGTAAAGAACTGGAAGGACTGCCGGATATGACAGTTAAAAGTATGGGAGTCGGTTCCGCAGCACAGACGGAGAAGTCCGGAAGTGAGAATAGCGCTGAGGACAGTCGTGTAACATGGAAAAAACATGATAAGAAATTAAAATTCTCCTACAAAGAACAGCGGGAATTTGAGACGATCGATGAGGAGATCACTGCACTGGAAGAGAAGATTGAAGTTCTGGATGCCCAGATGCTGGAAAACGCCTCCAATTCTGTGAAGTTAAATGAACTTCTCGAGAAAAAGGAAGAAGTGAGCCAGCAGCTGGACGAGAAAATGGACCGGTGGGTTTATCTGAATGATCTGAATGAACAGATTCAGGAAGCGGCAAATTCTTCTAAAGAATAAAAATGATATCCCATATCTTCCCAGCGTGTAAGCAGTTCGTCAAGAATGGAACCGTTGGTAGAAGAAGTATTATGTAATAAAACAATAGCACCGGGATGAATACGAGGAAGAAGCTTTTTAAAAGCTTCTTCTTTTGTTGGCTGTTTATCGGCATACCAGTCCACATAGGCAAGACTCCAGAAGAAAGTATGATAACCTGTTTCCTTTGCCATCTTAAGATTAGAGATGCTGTATTTGCCCTGTGGTGGCCGGTAGAAGCGAGTCATTTTCTCACCGGTGAGCTGCTTATAAGCAGTTTCCACATCTTTTAATTCTTTTTCAAAAGCCTCTTTTGTGGCAATTTTAGACATATCGGGATGGTGATACGTGTGATTGCCGACAATATGTCCTTCTTTATGGATTCTTTTTACAAGCTCCGGATTGGAAGTAATAAAGTTACCGACAACAAAGAAGGTTGCTTTGGCGTGATGGTTTTTCAGTGTATCAAGGATCTTGCCTGTATTTCCATTTTCATAACCACAATCAAAAGTCAGATAGATTTTCTTTTTATTGGTGTCTGCTGCGTAGTGGGCATTATATTTTTTCAGTTCATCGATAGTTGCATTTGCAGTGGGACGGGTTCCATCTTTCTGGAATCCGAGACCCCAGTTTTCTATAGCTTCGGATGATGCAGCAGTTTCGGTAGATGAAGAAGAAAGAGAGAAAAGAGAAGCGAGATATCTTCCGGAGAAGAAGGAGTAGACAAATAAGAGTCCGATTCCGGCAAATTTCAAAAGTGTTTTTTTCATAGAGAGTCTCCAAAAGTCCGATTGATTATTAAGATATATGCCATAGACAGAAATTTTATGAATAATAGTAAAAAAATCTTACATAATATGAAAAAAATTGCTATAATTGTATTATAAGAGGGAAAATGTGCTGTAGTTTGTCAGATGATGAGATGGAGGAAGATATGTTTAAAATAGGTGATTATGTAGCACATTATAAAGAAGGTGTGTGTCAGGTTGTAGATATTGGAAAAATCAGTTTGAGTTGTTCTGACAACGAGAAAGAGTATTATACGTTAAAGCCAATTTATGATAAAGACGGAACGGTATATACCCCGGTGGAGAACAAGAAGAACCAGATTCGGGAAGTGATTACAAAACAGGAAGCGGAGACGTTGATCGCACAGCTGGGTGATATTGAACAACTGACTGTGACAGATGAGAAGAAACGTGAAGGACTTTACAAAGAAGCAATGTTGAAAAATCAGTGCAGAGAATGGATCGTTATTATTAAAACCTCTTATGAAAGAAAGATGGAGCGGCTTTCCAGAGGAAAGAAAGTTACACATGTGGATGACAGGTATCTTGGAATTGCGGAGAAATTTCTCTGCGGCGAGCTGGCGGTGGCGCTGGAGATGAGTCGTGAAGAGGTGAAAGGATACTTAAGCAGCCAGATGAAGGGAGCATAATTCGAGAAGAATTGTAATTGGTATTTATATGGGGATGATTATAATTTCAAAGAGCAGGAACGGTCAGAAGGAGTAGAATATTTCTGACTGTTCCTGCTTATTTTGCCTCTGTTGTCATAGAATCCAATGGCAGGTTATGCAAATTATGACAGAGAGAAAAATGCGCTATGCTTACATAAAGTATTTGACAACAAATTTTATCTTTCAGCTGCTTTTTCGGCATAAGTGGTTGTTACAAGGTCATCATATGGAGCACGTTTTGTGAGCTCACCGGAGCTTTCCAGGATATCCTGTAAGAGGTCAAAGCTTTTCTTTTCAAAAATCAGATTATCTTTCCATGTATCCTGATTATAGTAGCGGGTAAGGATTGTAGTGATGGTGCCATGATCTGTTTCTTTAAATTGAGGGGCGATAACGCTTGCGATTTCTTCCGGGGAATGGGACTGTACATAATCCATACCTTTTTGCAGTGCGTTTGTAAAGTTTTGGATGACAGAGGCGTTCTTTTTGATATAAGACTGTTTTGCACAGAATGCAGTATATGGAACATAGCCGCTGTCAGTGCCAAGAGAAGCGACAACGTAACCTTTGCCTTCTTTTTCGAGGTTGGTTGCACCTGGTTCAAATTCTACAGTAAAGTCAGCTGGTGTCTTTTTTTCAGCGAAAGCGGCAGCAGTTGAACCAAAATCAATGTTCTGATTGATGGACAGATCTTTGGACGGATCAATGCCATTTTTCTTTAAGGTATACTCAAATACCATTTCCGGCATTCCACCTTTTCTTCCGCCAAGTACTTTCTTGCCTTTTAAGTCTTCCCATTTAAAATTATCCAGTTTTTCTCGGGCTACAAGGAAATTTCCTGCGCGCTGTGTCAACTGTGCAAAGTTGACAACATAATCATTTGCTCCTTCGTTGTAGGTATAGATGGAAGCTTCAGATCCCATGAATCCGATATCAGCACTTCCGGAAATGACAGCAGTCATTGTCTTGTCAGCACCAAAACCGGTCTGGAGCGTAAGGGCAATTCCTTCATCTTTGAAATAACCTTTCTCGATGGCAACATACATCGGTGCGTAAAAGATGGAATGAGCAACTTCGTTTAAAGTAACCGGAGTCATTTCTGTTGATGTTTTTTCGCTTTTGGTTGAATCTGAAGTTGTTTCTTTTGTGGAAGCACATCCGAAAATGGTAGTGACAGATACTGCAAGAAGCAGAAGAAATGCGGAAATATGCTTTTTCATATATTCCTCCCTATGAAATAAGTTCTATGATGTATAGTATATTCCGCAGAGTTGAAAAGGTGATGTGGCCAGTGCAGGAGCAGCAGGTCAATATAGTCTGTCTGAAGATTTGAAAGCGATTGCATGACCGTCTGTTCAGCAGTGTCGGTCATCCGATAGACAGTTTCGATGGTTGCTGTGACTGCATTTGTACAGGTTTCTTTGTTAAGCATAAATGTACCGAAACCTGCAAGTGGCATTTGAATGCCGTTATTTAAAGCTAAATATTCCATGTTCAATCCTCCACTATTGTATTTACTCGGAGTAACTCTCTGTGCTATATTTATCCTAACAAGTTTGTGCAACACGAAGTCAAGAAAAAATTTAGGGACGTCCTAAAAACGGAACTCCGGAGGACAGACCTGAACATTGAAATGGCGGCTTTCAAAATAACGAAAAAGGAGAAGCATTGATATGATATATACTTGCAAATATAAATCACCAATTGGCAACATCCTTTTAGCAGCTGATGAAATCGGTCTTACCGGTTTGTGGTTTGAAGGGCAGAAACATTTTGCAAATACACTTTCGGATGAGCATATTTCACAGGAAACGAAGATTCTTACAGAGGCAAAAAAATGGCTGGATATCTATTTTTCCGGGAAAGAACCAGAATTTACACCGCCTCTTAATCCAGAAGGATCAGAATTCAGACATAAGGTATGGCAGATCTTATTGCAGATTCCATATGGACAGACAATCACATACGGAGAAATTGCCCGTAAAGTGGCTGAGATGAAAAATACTTCCTATATGTCTGCACAGGCAGTAGGCGGTGCAGTCGGACATAATGAAATTTCTGTTATCATTCCCTGTCACCGTGTAGTGGGAACGAATGGCGGTCTGACAGGATATGCCGGAGGAATTGATAAGAAAATTGCACTGCTTGAGTTAGAACATATAGATATAAATGCTGGCACAGGGAAAAAAACTTGCAGAAGAAAGTCAGATGAAGAACAAATAAAAGAAGTTGCCGTGAAATATGTCTGCCGTTTGCATATGTGATGAGTATCCACCAAATGCAAGCCTGACAATGATTGGACTGGCTGTACCAGTATATACAACGGTGGGAGTTGTTATGAGTGCGGTCTACTATATCTGCATGAACAGAAAAAACAATGTTGGAATAGCAGATAAATAAGTGATTTGAGGAACATATAAAATGAAAAAAGATACAGCATATTATCATCTTCCGGGATTGTTCGAGTTTTATGAATTTTATCGTGTATTTCTGCCGTTATTTCGTGAACACAGAGAATATTTTTACAACTGGTGCGAGATTGGTTCCATCTACGGGGCACCTGCTGACTGTCTCTGGGGTGGTGGACGTGCCGGATTCGGAGATGGGAGTCCACAGGATGTACTGGCGTTGATGAAGGAATACGGAATATCCGCCCGTTTGACATTTAGCAATTCCCTGCTTAAAGAAGAGCATCTTACAGATAAAAAATGTAATGCACTCTGTGCATTGTTTGCACATGACAGCGCGGTGAAAAATGGAGTGATCGTTTACGCAGACTTGTTGGTGGATCATCTGCGCAGAAATTATCCGGACCTTTACCTGGTATCTTCGACAACAAAGGTTCTGAAAGATTTCATACAGCTGCATGAGGAAGTAATAAGAGATGAATTTCAGTTTGTTGTGCCGGATTTCCGGCTGAATAAAGCATTTGATAAGTTAGATACGCTGTCTGCCGGACAGAAGGATAAAATAGAATTTCTCTGTAATGAATGTTGCTATTTTGGCTGCAAAGACAGAAAAGAGTGTTATGAAACGGTCAGCCGCAGAAATTTGGGGGAAGACTGCAGCGATTTCCATTGCAATGCACCGGATTCAGAAGGCGGGTATCGATTTTCAAAAGCCATGAAGAATCAGGGATTTATTGGTATCCAGGATATTCAGAAGAGATATCTGCCAATGGGATTTTCTAATTTTAAAATTGAAGGACGAAGCCTTGGCAGTGCCCTGATTCTGGAATTCCTGCTGTATTACATGACAAAGCCGGAATACCAGCTTAAGGTAAGGGAAGAAATTTATCTGGACAATATGCTGGATTTGTTTTAATATCGTAAACTTATAATCTTTTAAATTAAATTTCCCGATTTTCAATATCAAATTTTTACAATCCTCCTTTATAGTGAATCTCGACACCGAAAATGCTCAACTATAAAGGAGAAATCGAGATCATGCAGGGCATGTCCGGAAGCCTTGGAGTTGTTCTGACAGTGCCGGTTACTGCGTTTATAGCAGCGTTTTTGATTGGAAGAAAAGGAAAAAACGAATTGACTTGTGAAAAGTAATTCGTTATGGTGTATATATGTGAGAAAAATACAGATGATTTAATCGTATATAACTAAAATGGCCAATACAGATAAATGAAAATAAAGTAGTGACGCAAAGGAAAGAATTATCCAAGAGTCCAGATTGTCATACATACTAATATAAGTATTAGTCATAATACAAAAAGAGAACTATAATAAATGTGTACGATAAAAAGAAAGTCTTACACATTTTTTAATGTAAAATTTAAGAAGGTAATTACAATGGCAAAGAAATTGGTTGCATATTTCAGTGCAAGTGGAACAACAAAGAGAGTTGCTTCTGAACCGTGCAAATAAACAGGAAATTGAAAAATGGGCAAAATCACTTACAACAAAGACCAGGAGGAAGACAAAATGAGCGCAAAAACAGAATATGCAGTAAAATTACATAAAAATGGATGCAACTGTGCACAGGCAGTAGCCTGCACATTTTGCAAAGAATTTGGGATTGTCGAGCAGGAAATGTTCCGGATCGCGGAAGGTTTTGGACTTGGCATGGGCGTGATGGAGATGTGCGGTGCGCTTTCCGGAATGGCAATGATCATTGGTCTGGATAACAGTAAAGGGAATGTAGAAGAAGGTTCCCCGTCAAAAGGAGATACCTATAAGAAAATTAAAACTTATGTCCAGAAGTTTAAAGAGAAAAATGGTTCCTGCATCTGTCGTGAATTAAAAGGTGTGGATACAGGGAAAGTCCTGTGCAGCTGCCCGCAGTGTATCGCAGATGCAGTAGAGCTGACGGAAGAATATTTAAAATCTGCGAAATAAAAGGAAATTACGACTAAGAAGAGGGTAAATATGGATCTTAAGACAGCAATTGCACAGGCAGTAAAAGGCGATGAGAGAGGATTCGCCTATCTATATGAACAGACCTGTCAGAAAAAATATTATCTGGCCTTACAGTATATGAAGAACAAAGAGGCAGCAGAAGATGTGCTGCAGGAAGCGTATTTGAAAGCATTTCAGAAACTGCCAACGCTTCAGAACCCAGAAGCATTTGAAGGCTGGCTTGGAATGATCGTGGCAAATACGGCGAAAAATATGCTGGCAAAGAAGAATCCGATGTTGTTTTCAGAGCTTGCTGTGGATGGGGAAGGCGAAGAATATGTGTATGATGTAGAGGATGACAATCCAGAAAATCAGCCGGAACTTGCCTATACACAGGAAGAGACGAAAGAACTGGTGCATGAGATGATGGATACGCTTTCGGAAGAACAGCGGATGTGTATTCTGATGTTTCATATTGAAAATATATCCATTTCCGAGATTGCCCGGACAATGGACTGTTCAGAGAATACAGTCAAATCCAGATTAAATTATGGAAGAAAAAATCTGAAGAGTAAAGCAGAGGAAATGCAGAAAAAAGGATACCGGCTGTACAGTGTGGCGCCGATTCCGCTTGTGTTATATTTACTGAGTACCGATCAGAAGGTCATGGCAGCAGAGCCGGCATTTCGTATGGCAGGAGAAAAAGTAGAAGCAGTTGTTTTGAAAAAAGCTACGGCTAAAGCTTCTACGATCGCAGGAAATACAGCAGCGAAGAGCAGTACCTCGGCGGCAGGAAAAGCAGCAGCGAAAGGCACTGCATCCGCGGCAGGAAAAACAGTAGCGAAAGGCACTGCATCCACTGCAGGAAAGATTGCAGCCGGTAAAATCGCAGCGGCAGTTGTTGCAACGTGCATAGTCGGAGCAGGCAGTTACGGAGTGTATCAGTTGAATAACGAAAATCACATGGCAGACCGGCTTTCCAAGGCAGCGACAACCGCACAGATGACAGAAGATACAGATACAACAACAGATACAAAAAGTCATCAAAAGAAAGAAAACAAACAGCAACAGGATAAGAAACAAGATAAAAAACAATCAGATCAGACAGAGATACGGAATTTATACGAGCAGGTGCTGACTGATGTGCAGAATGGAAAATACGAATTTACGCAGATGGAGAATAATACAGACTATTATTATTTTGTCACTGATATCGATGGAGACCAGATCCCGGAACTGGGAGTCGGTCCGAAACAGGACGCGGCACCGATGACAATCTATGATCTGCGCTTGTTTTCCTGTGAACAGACAGCGAACGGGTATGAGCTGGTGACAATTCAGGGTGAAGAGAATGTGGAAGATCTGCATATAGCGGCAGATGGCAATGGACTGCTCATGAATCTGATCACACAGGGAACTGGAATGTGTGAGGTTCACCGGATTACAGTAAGGAACAAAATACTGGTATATGGTTCAGCAGAACAGACATTCCGTATCGATGACACGGCGACTTCTGAGTTTGAAAACAGCAATCAGGAAGTATCCTGGAAAAGCATTACAGATCAAAGCGGATTGCAGGTTTTGAAGTAAAGATAAAAAAATAAAAATTTTTTTCAAATTTTTAAAACTTTTTTCAAACTCGACCTGTCTATATAGTATAATACAAAAATGTAAGCGTAATTTTTTAATTACGCGAAGGCAAAAGAAAAGGAGACATACTATGAAAAAGAAAATGATCACATTCTTATTAACAGCGGCAATGGGATTTGCTGCTTTGTCACCGGCAACCGTACAGGCGGCAGATAATTCTATCGCAACCTATGCAACGGAAAGTACACAGGGAACCATCAAACTGGATTCGAATGGAAGAGCAAAATATTCAAATAAAAATCTCAGTAAGGATGCAGTACATTGTTATCGTTTCACACCGAAAACAGCAGGCGACTTAAAAACAATTGTAAAAGCGAAAACAGCAGCTGTAAACTTACGTCTGGTAGAAGAGTTCTCTGATGATGTACTGAGTAATTGGGCAGACCGGTGGAGTACAAGCCAGGAATACACGCAAACCTATTCTCTGAGTAAAGGAGCAACCTATCTGATCGAGGTAAAGAACAGTGTCTCAGATACAAGCAGTAATCCGTATAACATTACTTTCCAGTTTAAAGGATATAAAGAGACTTTTCCGGAAAACTTCGTAAATCAGGTAGAGGAAAAATATGATGCCAGAACAGTTGGTCTGAATAAGACATATTATGGATTTAATGGAATCGGTTCCGATGTAGACTGGTTTAAATTTACGGTAGTATCCAAAGGAGCATTGGTATATTCCGGCAAGGCGTCTAAGGATGTTTATAACAGCAATGGAGACTATATCGATAATTGGTGGCTGGATTCCCTTGGGAAAGGTACTTACTACATAAAAATCTCCGGAAAGGGACATGGCGGATACAATTTCCGTATTAGTGATGAAAAAGCTGCAAGACCGAAAGCTACTTCTGTTACAAAACTGAGCAGCGGCAAAAAGAGCTTTAAAGTAACTGCAAAGAAAGTAACCGCAAAAGGTTATCAGGTACAGTATTCAGAGAAGAGCAACTTCAAAGGAAGCAAGACAAAGACATTTGGTTCAACTTCTTATACAGTCAAAGGATTAAAAGCAAAGAAGAGATACTATGTAAGAGTTCGTGCATACAATAACTATTTAGATCATAAAGTATATTCTTCCTGGTCAGCAAAGAAGTCTGTTAAAACAAAATAAAAACAGAAGAAATTCTGATATGACACATGCAGACAGTCTGGAAACAGGCTATCTGCATATTTTATTGCTATAAAAGCTGTTCATGTGTCTGCTGTTTGTTATATAATAAAATAGTATCTATTGGCTCTAACAAAAAAATGACAAAGACAATAGGAGAAAAAATCATGAGTAAATGGACAGATTCTGATGTGTTTTGAAGCAAATGAGAATGAGAACTGGCAGACAATGTTTGACTGATAAGTGAGTGTCGAGAGATAGTAGTAGGTGAATGTGTGTAAAAATAGCAGATAAATGAAAAAGGCAGGAACATAAGAGATGAATATTACAGTATACTTAGGAGCGAACAAAGGAAATGACGATTCTTTGGAGAGAGCCGCAAAAGAACTGGGGCAGTGGATTGGCGACAGTGGACATGCACTCGTCTATGGAGGATCAAAAACCGGACTTATGGGGATTCTGGCGGAAGGCGCAGTGGAATCCGGTGGAAAAGTGACCGGTGTAGAGCCGGAGATGTTCATACAAAGTGAAGTACAGTATGATGGCGTGACCGAGCTGATCGTTACAAAAGATTTTCCGGAGCGGAAGCGTAAGATGATCGAGCTTGGCGATGCATTTATTGCATTTCCCGGTGGGACCGGCACATTGGAAGAAATCGCAGAAGTGATGTCGCAGATAGCTCTGCAGCAATTGGATGCACCATGTATTTTATACAATCTGAACGGTTATTATGATGGATTGAAAGCATTGCTTTTCCATATGATCGAGATGGGATTATCGACAGAAGAACGGCAGAAACAGATTTATTTCGCGGAAAATCTTGCGGATATTAAAGCAATTTTAGGAGAATAACATGAAAACAAAAGAAAAAAATGAATTTGTCAGGATTACAACTCTCGGAATTGCGACAGCTTTAATCGGGAGTATGGTTGGACCGGGATTTTCATCCGGCAATGAATTAATGCAGTTTTTTGGAAATTTCGGATATATTGGAGTTGCAGGCGTTCTTGTATGTGAAACACTGGTTGCGGTTACAGTGATCATGGCTATGCGTCTGGCGCAGAAAATGGATACGCCTTATTTTGATAAAGTGGTTTCTCCAATGGGAGATGGTTTCTTTAGTAAACTTCTCCGGCTTTTCTCCATGATTGTCACACTTGGATTTATGATCGCATGTATACCGGCAATGACAGCAGTCGGAGCAACGGTTCTGGAACAGCAGTTCGGAATGAACTTTCAGGTTGCAGCGATTGTTTATACCTGTTTTGTGGCAGTTCCGGTATTATTTGGAACCGAAGGATTTACAAAATCCATGTCAGCTTTTATCCCATTTGTTGTAATTGCAGGAGTTGTGATCTGCCTCTGCGTATGTATGCAGCCGCAGGCAAAAGCAATTGATTTCCAGAGTCTGCAGGTGACAAACGGATTGATGAAAAACTGGTTTCTGGCGGCACTTTTATATTTCTCTTATAATACAACGGTGGGAATTGCAGTTGTAGTTCCGTTAGGGCAGAAAGCGAAAGACAATCGGAAGATTATCCGAGGAGGAATCCTCGGTGCGGGAGCACTTGCGGCAATGATATGTGTCTGTGTGATCGCGATTATCCGTAATTATGGAAATGTTTATCAGGCTGAACTTCCGACGCTTGTGATGGCGCGTAAGCTGCATCCGGCTGCCGGTACGGTTTATGCAATTATGATGGTAATCTGCATCTGGGCAGCGGCATGTGGTTGTATGTATGCGGTTCTTTCCAGAGCAGAAGAGTGGAAAGTGCAGAAAAAATCAATTGTGAATACGAACTGGTTCCGCGTACTGGTGATGTCGCTTGTCGGGCTTGCCGGAAGCCACTTTGGTTTTTCTGTAATTGTCAGCGTGTTGTATCCGGTTATCGGATATCTGGGATTTGTAATTTTGTTGATTCTGTTTTACAATTATATGAATGTGTGTCTGAAAAAAAGATAAGATGAATATGATAGGAGATATTCTGCGCATTGATTAGGAAAATGAGTCGCAGTATAATAATAGAAACTAGGCAGGAAGAGGAGGTAGAGAAATGAATATAAAAGAAGAAATTCACGCATTATCAGATGAAATGCTGGAAAAATTAGAAAGACTGGTAGTCATTCCGTCCGTAGAAGGCGAACCATTGGAAGGAAAACCGTTTGGTGAAGCACCGGCGAAAGCATTGGAAGAGGGACTTCGGATCGCAGACGAGCTTGGCTTTAAGGCCGTGAATCTGGATAATTATTGCGGTTATGCCGAGATGGGTGAAGGCGAAGAAATCATAGGTATTGCGGCACACCTGGATGTTGTACCGGAAGGAGACGGATGGACATATGAGCCATTTGCGCTTACAAGGGATGGCGATTATGTATACGGGCGTGGAACAACAGATGATAAAGGACCGGTTGTAGAAGGATTGTATGCTATGAAGATGCTCCGTGATTCCGGTGTAAAACTGAATAAAAGAGTGCGCCTGATTATGGGATGCAATGAGGAAAATGGCTCCGAGTGTATGAAACACTACAACAAAGTCGCAGAAGAGCTGTCCTATGGATTTACCCCGGACGCAGATTTCCCATGTATTCACGGAGAGATGGGACAGATGGCGTTAAATGCCTACTCCAAACATACAAAGATCATTTCTATGAATGGTGGATTTGTATTCAATGCAGTATGTGACACTTGTACAACGGTAGTTCCGGCAGAGGAAGGCCTGAAAGAACGTCTGGAAAAAGCGTTTTCAGAATCTGGACTTCCGGAGTACAAAGTAACGGAAGAAAATGGAGAACTTCATATTTACGCGAAAGGAGTACCGGCACATGCAAGTATGCCGACACAGGGAGTAAATGCGGCAGGTGTTACATGTGCGTGCCTTGCAGAAGCGGGATTCGAAGATGATTTTGTTACATATTATAATTCCCATATCGGTACAGCATGCGATGGCTCCGGGATTGGTCTGAAATTTGAGGATGAATTCGGAGTGCTGACTTTGTGCAACGGAACCGTCCGGACAGAAAATGGCACAATTATTTGTACTATTGATGTGCGTGTGCCTGTGACGTTACATCCGGAGGATGTTCGCAAAATGTGTGAAGGTAAATTAGAAGATGAAAACGGCAGGATGGAGATTGAGAAGCTCGGTGAGCCGTTGTTCTATCCAAGAGAGTCTCCGCTTGTAGAAGCGATCTATAGATCGTATGTAGATGTGACAGGTGATACGAAGAATCAGCCGATCGTAATCGGAGGTGGAACATATGCAAAATATCTGAAGAATGTAATTGCATTTGGACCGGAAAAGACGGAGATCGATTATCGTATTCATGGTGCAGATGAGTTTATTCGCATTTCAGACATGGAAGAGGCAGTGCTGATGTATATGGAAGCTTTGAAAAATCTGCTGGCGATCTAATCTGGGATTGACCGATAAAATGAAAAGATGAAATTTTGATTTGTGATTCTTTCATATTTGGAACTCTGTAGTGACTTTTGATGAGAAAAATGATAGAATGAATGTTACGATGTGCAAAACGAATGAAAAAGAGAGGAAAAGTCATGAAGAATCACAGAAGTTCATTTTCAGGGAAACTGGGGTATGTACTGGCAGCGGCAGGTGCCTCTGTCGGTCTGGGAAATATATGGAGATTTCCATATTTGGCAGCAAAGTACGGAGGAGGAATGTTCCTTCTCATTTATGTTATACTTGCGTTAACATTCGGGTATACGATGATCGTTGCAGAATCGGCACTCGGACGCATGACAAGAAAAAGTCCGGTTGGGGCATTCAAGTCATTTGAAAAAGCAGGTTGGTTGTCTTTTGGTGGCTGGATCAATGCGATCATTCCGATACTGATCGTGCCATATTATTCTGTAATTGGTGGATGGGTACTCAAGTATCTGAAAGAATATATTATGGGAAATGGAAAAGATTTGGCAGCCGATGGGTACTTTTCCGGCTTTATTTCAAATGGAGTATCTACAGAGATCTGTTTTGTAGTTTTCTGTATGTTTACGCTGGTGATTATTTATGCAGGAGTGCGGAACGGAATTGAACGTGTATCCAAGTTGATGATGCCGGTACTGATTGTATTATCGGTAATTATCGCCATTTATTCCGTGACAAGACCGGGAGCAATGGCAGGAGTGAAGTATTTCCTGATACCGAATTTTAAGAATTTCTCATGGATGTCAGTTGTTGCAGCTATGGGACAGATGTTCTATTCCCTGTCAATTGCGATGGGTATTTTGGTTACATTTGGTTCTTATATGAAGAAAGAAACATCAATCGAAGACTCTACAAGAAATGTTGAGATTTTTGATACAGCAATCGCAATGATGGCGGGACTTATGATCATTCCGGCAGTCTTTGCATTTTCCGGCGGGGATCCGAATACGCTTCAGGCAGGACCGTCGCTGATGTTTATTACCATTCCAAAGGTTTTCCAGAATATGGGATTTGGAACAGCTATCGGTATCCTGTTCTTTTTACTGGTGCTTTTTGCTGCTGTTACAAGTTCGATTGCGCTGACGGAAAGTGCAGTGTCGACATTCGAGGATGAGATTGGATGGAGCAGAAAGAAAGCAACAGTGGTTGTAGGTGTAATTATGCTCTTACTGGGTACTTTATCCTGTCTGGGATATGGACCGCTTGCGTTCGTAAAGATCATCGGTATGCAGTTCCTGGATTTCTTTGATTTTCTGACAAATTCAGTCATGATGCCGATTGCAGCGCTGATGACAAGTTTATTAGTTTCAAGAGTCGTTGGAATTGACCGGATCGAGGAAGAGATCAGACATGGGGAAAACAGTTTCCGCAGGAAGAAGATTTTTGTTGTGATGATCAAATACTTATGCCCGATTTTCACTATGATTATTCTGGCAAGTTCGGTTGCAAATGCATTTGGATGGATTTCCATGTAAAGGGGTGTAAGACGATATGCGATTTTTTCATTTGTCCGATCTTCATATCGGCAAACAGTTACATCATTACAGCTTAAAGGAAGATCAGGAACACATTCTTGGAGAGATTATTGAATATGCCGGAAAATTACATCCGGATGCGGTTGTGATCGCTGGAGATATCTACGATAAGCCGGTGCCGTCTGCAGAGGCAGTAACATTATTTGATGATTTCCTTACAAGATTAGCAAAGATACGTCCGCAGATTCCGGTTATGATCATCAGTGGAAATCATGATTCTGCGGATCGTCTGAGGTATGCAGCAGGTATTTTGAAAAAAGAGAAGATTTACCTGGCCGGCAGTGTGCCGCAGAAGGAAGAAGAGCATATAGAAAAGGTTGCATTGAAGGATGAGTGGGGAGAAGTGAACTTCTTCCTGCTCCCTTTTTTAAAACCAGCATATGTGCGCAGATTATTTGAAGAGAATCCACCGGAGACATACAGTGATGCGTTGAACCGTCTGATCAAGAGGGAAAATATTAATTTTAAGGATGAGAGAAATGTATTAGTATCCCACCAGTTTTATATGGGAAGCTACCTGCCGGAAACCTGTGATTCGGAAACGATTTCGATTGGCGGGCTTGATCAGATAGACATAACAGGCGTGGAGCCGTTTGATTATGTTGCACTGGGACATTTGCATGGAAAGCAGAAAGTAAAAGATGAGCATATCCGTTATTGTGGAACACCTTTAAAATATTCGGTCAGTGAAGCCTCTCATACGAAAGCTTTGACAGTTGTAACGCTCGGAGAAAAAGGGAAATCTGTGAAAATAGAAGAGTATCCGCTGCATCCTCTCAGGGATGTCCGTAAGATCACAGGGAAACTTAAGGAGATTTTAAAAGAAGAACGCAGCCCGGAAGATTATGTCAGTATTACATTGACTGATGAGACAGATCCCTATCATCCGAAAGAACAGTTAGAAACCGTATTTTCCAAAATACTGGAAGTGAGGATTGATAATACAAGAACCCGAACGAAATGGATGGAAGCTGAAGAGCTGGTCCTGAAAACACCGGAAGAAAATTTTGCAGATTTCTTTGAAAAAATGCAGGGAAGAACGATGGATCCGGAAGAGGAAACACTGATCCTGCAGATATTAGAAGAAGCAAAGGAGGCTGAGTAAGATGCGTCCGATTACAATAGAAATGTCAGCGTTTGGCTCCTATGCAGGAAAGACAGTGGTTGATTTTACAGGCGTAAGACAAGGTTTATTTTTGATCACAGGAGATACAGGAGCAGGAAAGACGACGGTGTTTGATGCTATTGTGTATGCGCTTTACGGCCAGACCAGCGGTGGCAACAGGGAAGGAAATATGATGCGTAGCCAGTATGCATCCGAAGATGTGGAAACTTATGTCAGACTGGTGTTTGACTATCATGGAGAGCAGTATGAGGTGCGCCGGAATCCGGAGTATATGCGTGCAGGAAAGAGAAAGGCATCGGACGGTTCTGTACGTCTTGTAAAAGAGAGCGCAAAAGTAGAACTTACAATGCCGGATGGTAGTGTATTCCCGGGAAGAAAGCGTGAGACAGAGCAGAAGATCACAGAGATCATGGGGATGGATGCCGGACAGTTTACGCAGATGGCGATGATCGCGCAGGGCGATTTCCTGAAGTTACTGCTTGCCGATTCCAAAGACCGTAAGAAAATCTTTTCCCGTATTTTCCATACGAAAATATATGCACAGGTACAGGAAATCTTAAGACAGAGAGCGTTGAAAATGCAGCAGGATATGCAGGAGAGCCGGAGAAATCTGCAAATGGAAATGGAACGTGTGAAAGAAGAGTCTCTTGCAGATCTGGCAGGGAAAGAACTTTTCAGTCACTGGAAACTGTTAAAAGGACAGGTGTTCCCGGCGCAGGATGAGACGTTACAGGTGTTAAAGGAGATTATTTCCGCAGAGCAGGAAAAGAAGCAAAGTTATACGAAATTGGCGGCTGAGGAAAGAAAAGCAGTGGAGCGGTTAAACAGTGAAGTGAAGAATGCCAAATTTCTGCTTGCGCTTTTTGATGACTGTGAGAAAGCGAAAAAAAAGTCAGAAGAATTAGAAGCGAGAAAAGTACTGTATCATGAAGAAAAAGAACAGACGGAGCACATTCGTGCGGCGGCAAATGTCAGACCGATTTTTGAAAATATGGAAAATGGAACGAAGAGACTTTTAAAGATCAGACAGACGATAGAAATGCTGAAAAAGGAGCTGGAAACCGGCATGGATAGGGTGTCTGAGAAGACAGAGACCGCCAGATCTGCCCTGGAATGTCTGAAGAGAGAAGAACCTGTATTATCGGGAGAGATTGTGAAGCTTACAGAAGGACTGAAACAGTATGAAATGTTGGAAGCCCTTAAGAAAAAGATGGAAGAGACAGAAGCGGAAATCCGTAAGAACGAAGTGCGGAAAGAAAAGGCAGAAGCTGTTCATACGGAATTGAAGAAATGGATAGAGAATACGGAGAAAGCAGAGAAATCTATTGCAGGATGGGAAGAAAACGGAAGGCTTCTCGGGCAGTTAAAAGAGCAGAAAACGGAAGAAGAATCCTGGGTGATAACCCTTACGGCACAGATCCCTAAGCTGGATACTCAAAAGAAAGCCTGTGAAGAACTGCAGAAAAAGCTGGAGAGTGCAGTGAAAAATTACCGATCTGTTTTTGAGGATTATGAACAGAAATACAGTCTGTTTTTTGAAGAGCAGGCAGGAATCCTGGCAGCAGGACTTGAGACAGGAAGACCATGTCCGGTCTGTGGATCTACAGAACATCCGCATCCAAGGCAGTTATCATTGCATGCAGTATCGGAACAGGAAGTTGAGAGTGCAAAGAAGATGCGTGACAAAGCAGAAAAAGCCAGAGATCAGGCGGCAGATCTGTACCGGGAGAGATGGAATGCATTTGAAAGCAGCCGGTCGGTATTTTCGAATGAATGCAGAAAACTTCTTGGTGAAAATGATTTCCTGAAAACTGCTACATTTGATCTGCTGGAAACGGAAAAAATGTTAAAAAAGAAACTGGCTGTAGTCCGGGAAGAACGAAAGAAACTGGAACAGAATGAAGAGCAGAATAAAGAGCAGCTTGCACATGCAAAAGCACTGGTGGAAAAGCTGCCGGCAAAGCAGGAAGAGCTGGAAAAACAAAACAGGGAACTGGAAAAGACAGAGAAAGAAAAAGCAGCACTGGACCTTGAGAGACAAAGCTTGAAAGCGGAGTATGAGACGAGAAAAGATGCTTTGCCGTGGGAGTCCGGAGAGGCTGCAAAAGAGGAACTTAAGAAAAAGACAAGCCGGAAAAACAGACTGCAGGAAGAAACTGACAGAACAGAGAAAATACTTCAGGAAGAGATTGCGAACCAGAAACAGCGGGAAGGAAAGCTAGAAAGCGAACTTCAAAATGAGAAAGAGCAGGAAGTGCAATGTCTGGAAAATGAAAAATCATATAGAGAGACATTGGAAAAATACAGTTTGACAGAAGAGCAGTTTTCAGAGTTTTGTACGCAAATAGAAAGGCTTCCGGGCTTGGAGAACAAGCTGCGGGAATACGAAAAACAAGTCAGTGAAAATACAGGGGTATTAAAGAGTCTGCGGGAACGTCTGGAGGGGGAAGAGCGCCCGGATATTTCTGAACTTTTGAAAAAACTGGAAAGCAGACGCAGTGAAGAAGAAAAGCTTACAAAAGAACAGATATTGATAACGAATCTTGTGCAGAGTCACGAGGAAACGAAAAAGCGCCTGGAACATTTTTTTGAAAAAATCGGTGAGCAGCAGAAGAAGTACGAGTGGATTTCAAATCTGAGCAAGACTGCAAATGGTACATTGACCGGCAATGTGAAGATGGATTTTGAAACATATGTACAGCGGCAGTATTTTAAACAGATTATTCAGGCGGCGAATCGACGTTTGATTAAGATGACGGATGGCTCTTTTATCCTGCAGTGCAAAGATTTGTCGCATATGGGAAGCCAGGGACAGTCAGGATTGGATCTGGACGTGTACAGCATGGTAAATGACGCAGTGAGGGATGTGCGTACGCTATCCGGTGGAGAATCCTTTATGGCAGCGTTATCGATGGCGTTGGGGCTTGCAGATACAATACAAAGTAGTGTCGGAGGAATCCGCCTGGATACAATGTTTATTGATGAGGGATTTGGCTCTCTCGATGACAGTACAAGAGAGCAGGCGGTCCGTGTGCTGGTAGAACTGGCTGGGGGAAACCGGCTTGTGGGAATTATTTCTCATGTCAATGAATTAAAAGAACAGATTGATACGAAGCTTGTCGTAAAGAAAACGGCGAAAGGAAGCAGGATCGACTGGGCATAGAGATAAGATAATAGAGATAAGATAATAGAAAAGAGATAATTAAGAAATGAGTAAATAAAAAAATGTGTAAGTTTCTGAGCATAGAAACTTACACATTTTTACTATATCAGAATATAAAATTATATTCTTTATATATTCACTTATTTATGAAACGCTTGAAGAAACAGGATTATTTTGTAGCCTTATCATCCTGATATTTTAAAGCTGCTTCTACGAAGCCACGGAATAACGGATGCGGTCTGTTCGGTCTGGACTTTAATTCCGGATGCGCCTGTGTTGCGACAAACCAAGGATGTTCCGGAATCTCGATCATCTCGACAATACGTCCGTCCGGTGAGAGACCGGATAATTTCATGCCGTTGGCTGTCAGAGCATCACGATAGTCGTTGTTGACTTCATAACGATGACGATGACGTTCATGAATCTCTTCTGTGCCATATAATTTGTATGCTGTAGAAGTCTTATCAAGAACACATGGATAAGATCCAAGTCTTAAAGTACCACCGATGTCCTCAATGCCAAGCTGTTCCGGCATGATATGGATAACCGGATGTGTTGTATCCGGATCAAGTTCTGCACTGTGTGCATCACGGTAACCGATGACATTTCTTGCAAATTCAACGATTGCAAGCTGCATGCCCAGGCACAGACCGAGGAACGGAATCTTATTGGTACGTGCGTATTTGATAGCTTGCAGTTTTCCGTCAATACCACGCTGTCCGAATCCGCCCGGAACCAAGATACCGCTGACGTCTTTCAACTGCTCATCTACATTTTCAGCAGTAACCGTCTCGGAATCGATCCATTTGATATTTACAGTAGCACGGCTGAAGATACCACCATGTTTTAATGCTTCTACGACACTGATGTAAGCATCATGAAGCTGGATATATTTACCGACAATAGCAACAGTTACTTCTGTATTTGGTGTCTTCAGATATTCAACCATCTCTGTCCAGTCTTTGAGATCCGGTGTCGGGCAGTCCAGATGAAGTGACTCACATACTACTTCTGCAAGATGTTCTTTCTCCATTGCAAGCGGTGCTTCATAAAGATATTCCACATCCAGATTCTGGAGTACATGGTTGGATGGTACATTACAGAAAAGTGCGATCTTGTCTTTGATGCCGTCATCCAGAGGATGCTCAGAACGACATACGAGGATATCCGGCTGGATTCCCATTCCCTGTAAATCTTTGACACTTGCCTGTGTTGGCTTTGTTTTCATCTCCTGTGAAGCGCGAAGGTAAGGAATTAAAGTTACATGGATCAGAACAACGTTCTCGCGTCCTTTCTCGTGCTGGAACTGACGAATCGCCTCAAGGAAAGGCTGGCTTTCGATATCTCCGACGGTTCCGCCTACTTCAATAATGGCAATTTCTGTATTTTCAGCAGATGGATTGCGATAGAAACGGGACTTGATCTCGTTTGTGATGTGCGGGATAACCTGTACAGTTCCTCCGCCGAAATCTCCACGACGTTCTTTCTGCAATACGGACCAATAGATCTTACCGGTTGTGACGTTGGAATTCTTTGTCAGACTTTCGTCGATAAAACGCTCGTAGTGACCAAGGTCAAGGTCTGTCTCAGCACCATCGTCTGTGACGAAAACTTCTCCGTGCTGTACCGGATTCATAGTACCCGGATCAATATTGATATAAGGATCGAATTTCTGCATGGTCACTGTGTAGCCGCGTGCTTTCAGAAGTCTTCCGAGTGATGCGGCTGTAATTCCTTTTCCGAGTCCTGATACTACTCCACCTGTTACAAATACATATTTTACTGCCATAATTTCCTCCTTCGCGTTCAAATAAATAAGTATGCTCCAAAAAAATACTTAAAAATTATACACCCTTTTTCGGAAAAAATACAGAATTATTTTCATATTTTGCTTCAAAAGTTGCTTGAACCGAAAGTTTCATAAACTGCTTGCGGTCAACATCACCTACCATTACGGAAGTATGAGCCTGGCAGCCCTTCAGATTCGGAAGCTGTTCCAGTGCTTTCTGTGCATCCGGATCGGAAGCTGCACTGACAGACAGCGCAATAAGCACTTCGTCTGTGTGAAGACGTGGGTTCTTGCTTCCAAGATACTGAGTCTTTAAAGTCTGGATCGGTTCAATTGCTGCCGGAGAAATAACCGGACGATCATGTGGAATGCCGGCAAGCTCTTTTAAAGCATTTAAAAGAAGAGCAGCGCATGCGCCGAGCAGATCGGAAGTCTTGCCTGTGACCATACGACCATCATGCAGTTCCATTGCAGCAGCCGGAGCACCTGTTTCTTCGGCACGTTTCATTGCAGCGTCAACAACCGGACGGTCATGAACGGTGATGCCTGCCTGGTTCATCAGCATCTCGATCTTGTATACTTCTTCATCCGAACATGCACCGGCAAGGGCACGTCTTCTGGAATCATAGTAACGGCGGATGATCTCCTGATTGGAAGCTTCTTTGCATGCCTCATCATCACAGATACAGTTACCTGCCATGTTGACGCCCATATCTGTCGGTGATTTGTATGGACTCTTTCCATAGATTCGTTCAAACATCGCATTCAGGACAGGGAAGATCTCCACGTCACGGTTGTAGTTGACGGTTGTCTTTCCATATGCTTCCAGATGGAACGGATCAATCATATTGATGTCGTTGAGATCGGCTGTTGCCGCCTCGTAAGCGAGGTTGACCGGATGCTTGAGCGGGATATTCCAGATTGGAAATGTTTCAAATTTGGCATAACCGGCACAGATCCCGCGTTTGTGTTCATGGTAGAGCTGTGACAGGCAGACAGCCATCTTGCCGCTTCCAGGTCCCGGCGCTGTTACGACGATCAGCGGGCGGGAAGTTTCGATATAATCATTTTTGCCATAGCCTTCGTCACTTACAATGTGTGGAATGTTGGAAGGATAGCCGTCGATCGGATAGTGGTTGTAAACTTTGATGCCGAGTTTTTCCAGTTTGTTCTTAAATAAAGCAGCACTCTGCTGTCCACTGTATTTGGTAATTACGACACTGCCGACATACAGTCCGTGGCCTTTGAAAATAGACATGAGGCGCATAACATCTACATCATAAGTAATGCCAAGGTCTCCGCGGACTTTGTTTTTCTCAATGTCTTCGGCACTGATGACAATGACGATCTCTGCCTGATCGCTTAGCTGCATCAGCATACGCATCTTGGAGTCTGGCCGGAATCCCGGAAGTACACGGGATGCGTGAAAGTCATCAAATAATTTGCCGCCAAATTCCAGGTAAAGTTTGTTGTCGAACTGGGCGATACGTTCCCGGATATGAGCGGACTGCATCTGTAAGTATTTTTCGTTGTCAAATCCTATGTTCATTATTCAATCCTCTTAATAACGTTATATTAAAAATATTTCATAAAAGTGTAAATTTCTGTATGAACTATTTTCTATCCAAGTATACTACAGGATATGGGAAGTTTACAATCTTTTCATAAATCTTTTATTGATTTCCGGGTGGGCTGTCCTTATAATTATGTAATGTAATAGGAGGAAGAATATGGACAACCAGAATAAGAAAAATCAAGATCCTAAAAAGAACAACCGACAGGGCTTTTCATTTGTCATTTTAGTGACTCTGATCACGACGATACTTGTGTTGGCACTTTACCAGTTTCAGGGACAAGGATCCGAGACAGAGATCAGCTACGACAAGTTTTTAAAATATGTCGATGCAGGAAAAGTAGACAAAGTTGAGATCGACAGTGATAAACTGATCATCACAATGAAGAAAGAATCCGGAGACCGGATTGCGAAGAAGTATTATACAGGAGTTGTCAAGGACGATCAGCTGTCTGACAAACTGTATAAAGCGCATGTAGAATATAACGCAAAGATACCGGATACAACATCCGCAGTCATGCTCCAGCTTCTCGGCACATTCCTTCCGGTGGCATGTCTGGTGGCACTGATCATTTGGACGACAAAGCGTATGTCTAAGGGTGGCGGCATGATGGGAATCGGCAAGAGCAATGCCAAGATGTATGTGGAGAAGCAGACCGGAGTTACATTTAAGGATGTAGCAGGACAGGATGAAGCAAAAGAATCTCTGCAGGAAGTCGTAGATTTTCTGCATAATCCGGGAAAATATACAAGCGTTGGTGCAAAACTTCCGAAAGGTGCACTGTTAGTCGGACCTCCGGGAACCGGTAAGACATTACTTGCAAAAGCGGTCGCCGGAGAAGCGAAAGTACCGTTTTTCTCACTCAGCGGTTCGGCTTTTGTTGAGATGTATGTGGGTGTTGGAGCTTCCCGTGTACGAGATCTGTTCAAACAGGCACAGCAGATGGCACCGTGTATCATTTTCATTGATGAGATCGATGCAATCGGTAAGAGCCGTGACAACCAGATGGGAAGTAACGATGAGAGAGAACAGACACTGAACCAGCTCCTTGCAGAGATGGACGGATTTGAGAGCAATAAAGGACTTGTTCTGTTGGCGGCAACGAACCGTCCGGAGATCTTGGATCCGGCGCTGTTAAGACCGGGACGATTTGACAGACGTATCATTGTTGAAAAACCTGATTTAAAAGGACGTGTGGAAGTATTAAAGGTTCATTCCAAAGATGTCCGTATGGATGAGACGGTTGATCTGGAAGAGATCGCACTGGCAACTTCTGGTGCTGTCGGATCAGATCTTGCCAATATGATCAATGAAGCTGCGATTAATGCAGTCAAACATGACAGACATGCGGTATCGCAGGCAGATCTGTTTGAGGCTGTAGAAGTTGTACTGGTCGGCAAGGAGAAGAAAGACCGTATTATGAGTCAGGAGGAACGAAGAATTGTTTCCTACCACGAAGTCGGACATGCATTGGTGAGCGCACTTCAGAAGGATGCAGAGCCGGTACAGAAGATTACGATCGTACCACGTACGATGGGAGCACTCGGTTATGTTATGCAGACTCCGGAGGAAGAGAAGTATTTGAATACGAAGAAAGAACTGGAAGCAATGTTAGTTGGTATGCTTGCCGGACGTGCTGCAGAAGAGATTGTATTTGATACGGTTACGACAGGTGCTTCAAACGATATCGAGAAAGCAACACAGGTAGCAAGAGCGATGATCACGCAGTATGGTATGAGTGAGAAGTTCGGACTGATCGGACTGGAATCGGTACAGAACAGATACCTGAACGGAAGACCGGTTTCCAACTGTGGAGCAGAGACAGAATCTGAGATTGACAAAGAAGTCATGAAGATGCTAAAAGAGGCTTACGAGCAGGCGAAGACATTATTACAGGCACACAGAGAAACATTGGATAAGATTGCTGCATTCCTGATCGAGAAAGAGACCATTACAGGTAAGGAATTTATGCAGATATTACATGAAGTGGAAGGAACCGATCCGGAAGAGAAGAAGGCATCCGGCGAAGAACGAATTGCAATGAAAGAAGTATAAGAGATTGTAAGTATACAAAATGGGGCAGATTTTATCTGCTCCATTTTTCTTATCTGCGTACTCTTTTTTACTTGCATAGAGAAAATATGATTTCTGTTATAATGAAAAGCCTTCTGCAAGACCTTGCTTACAGACCTATTTTCCGATACAATAATTACGATGTGAATCAGAAAAAGAAAGGGAAGACAAATGTTTGATATACCTGAAGAGTTAAAAAAACTTCCGGGAAAACCGGGAGTATATATCATGCATGATGAGACAGATAGGATCATATATGTCGGAAAAGCGATCAGCCTTAAAAATCGGGTGCGTCAGTATTTCCAGAGTAGCAGGAATAAAGGCGCAAAGATTGAGCAGATGGTAACGCATATCCGGAGATTTGAGTATATCGTTACGGATTCTGAACTGGAAGCGCTTGTTCTGGAATGTAATCTGATCAAGGAACACCATCCAAAGTATAATACGATGCTTATGGATGATAAGGCGTATCCATTTATCAAAGTGACAGCGGATGAAGCATATCCAAGAATAATGCTGGCGCGAAAGATGATAAAAGACAAAGCGAAATATTTTGGACCATATACAAGTGCCGGTGCAGTAAAAGATACGATCGAACTGATCCGCAAATTATATCATATCCGGAGCTGCAATCGTAAACTGCCAAGGGATACGGGAAAAGAACGCCCATGCCTGAATTATCACATTCATCAGTGCGATGCGCCCTGTCAGGGATATATAAGCCAGGAAGCGTATCAGAAGTCCGTGCAGGAGGTACTGCATTTTCTGAATGGGAATTATGACATTATATTAAAGAGATTGGAAAAACAGATGCAGGATGCGGCAGAAGTACTGGAATTTGAGAAGGCAGCAGAATACAGGGAGCTATTGTTCAGTGTGCAGAAGATTGCGCAGAAGCAGAAGATCACGGACACAGCAGGAGAAGACAGAGACGTTATTGCTATGGCGACAGAATATGCAGATGCGGTCGTGCAGGTTTTTTTTATCCGTGGAGGCAGACTGATCGGAAGAGATCATTTTTATTTAAAAACAGCGCCGGGAGAGACAGAAAAAGAAACACTGACCAGCTTTATCAAACAATTTTATGCAGGAACACCGTATATTCCTTCGCAGCTTATGCTTCCGCAGGAAGTGGAAGACCAGGAACTTCTGGAAGAGTGGCTGAGCAAGAAAAAGGAACGGAGAGTCCACCTGATCATTCCGAAAAAAGGGCAGAAAGAGAAACTTGTTGAATTGGCTGAAAAGAATGCCGCCATGGTATTACAAAAGGACAAGGAACGGCTGAAAAGAGAAGAAGGACGGACGATCGGAGCTGTCAAAGAGTTGGAAAAAATACTCGGACTGTCAGGCATTTCCAGAATGGAGGCATTTGATATTTCCAATACAAGTGGTTTTGCTTCGGTAGGCTCCATGGTTGTGTACGAGCGGGGCAAGCCAAAGAAAAACGATTACCGTAAGTTCCGTATCAAGAACGTACAGGGACCGGATGATTATGCCAGTATGGAAGAGGTGCTGACGCGCAGATTTACCCATGGTCTCAGAGAACAGGAAGAAGGAAAAGAGCTGGGAGGATTTACGGTATTTCCAGATCTTATACTGATGGATGGTGGACGCGGACAGGTAAATATTGCAGAAGAGGTATTGCAAAAACTTGACATTTCGATCCCGGTATGTGGAATGGTAAAAGACGATCATCACCGCACAAGAGGGCTGTATTATAAAAATGTGGAGCTTCCGATCGACATACATTCAGAAGCATTCCGGCTGATCACCAGAATTCAGGATGAAGCACACCGTTTTGCTATTACCTTCCACAGACAACTGAGAGGAAAAGGACAGGTACGTTCGATTCTGGACGACATTCCGGGAGTAGGGCCGGCAAGAAGAAAAGAACTGATGAAGCATTTTGAAAATATAGATGCAATAAAACAAGCATCTGTAGAAGAGCTTCAGAAACTGCCATCAATGAATAAAAAATCAGCAGAAGATGTATACAAATTCTTTCATTGATATGATATAATATTGTGTGTTATTTTTTGCACAATTAAGAAATACTGGAAAGAAAGGGTGGAGGAAACAGTATGGTAAATCAAGTGAAATTAAGTCAGATTGTAGAGCGGTTTGACCTAAAGAATCTGACTCCGGATGTAGATTATACAAAAACAGGAGTTTCCGTTCCGGATGTAAACCGTCCGGCATTGCAGCTTACTGGATTTTTCGAACATTTTGCATCAGAACGTGTGCAGATTATCGGATATGTAGAATACACATATCTTCAGAATATAGAAGAAGAGAAAAAAGAGAAAATCTATGACATGTTATTGTCTTATGAGATTCCGTGTATTGTATACTGCCGTGGTTTAAAACCGGAACCAATGCTTCTTGAGAAAGCAAATAAGGCAAATATTCCGGTATTTTCTACAGGGGTCAATACATCTACATTTACGGCTGAGATCATCCGCTGGTTAAATGTAGAACTGGCGCCTTGCATTTCGATTCATGGTGTACTTGTTGATGTATATGGTGTCGGTGTGCTGATCATGGGAGAGAGTGGAATCGGTAAGAGTGAGGCGGCGCTTGAGCTGATCAAGCGTGGACATCGTCTTGTAAGCGATGACGTTGTAGAAATCCGCAAGGTCAGTGATGATACACTGGTAGGTAAGGCGCCGGATATTACGAGACATTTTATTGAGTTAAGAGGAATCGGCATTGTAGATGTGAAGATGCTGTTTGGTGTACAGAGTGTAAGAGAGACACAGAATATCGATCTTGTTATCACATTAGAAGATTGGAATCGTGATAAAGAATATGACAGACTGGGACTGGAAGAAGAATATACAGAATTTCTTGGCAATAAAGTTGTATGTCATCAGTTACCGATCCGTCCGGGACGTAATCTCGCTATCATTGTTGAGACTGCGGCAATCAACCACAGACAGAAAAGTATGGGATATAATGCTGCACAGGAATTATACAAACGTGTGCAGGAAAATATGGCTAAGAAACAGGGAGAATAATTATGAAATATTGTTTTGGTGTAGATATTGGCGGAACAACTGTGAAGATGGGATTGTTCCAGATCGATGGTGTACTTCTGGAAAAATGGGAGATTCCATCCCACACAGAAAACGAAGGCGCTGCGATCCTTCCGGATGTTGCCGCTTCTATAGAGGAACTTTGTGAGAAAAAGAAGATTGCAAAGGATCAGATCGAAGGAGTAGGAATCGGTGTTCCGGCTCCGGTGACGGAAGTGGGTATTGTACAGAATACAGCGAATCTCGGATGGGGTTATAAGGAAGTTAAAAAAGAAATGGAAGAGCTGACCGGTCTGAAAGTCAGACTGGGAAATGATGCCAATGTAGCAGCCCTTGGCGAGATGTGGCTTGGGGCTGGAAAAGGTGAGAAGAATATCGTCATGGTTACGCTGGGAACAGGTGTAGGCGGTGGCGTAATCCTGGAAGGACATCCTCTGGTTGGTACGAATGGTGCCGGTGGGGAGATCGGTCATATCTGTGTGAATGAAACAGAGACAGAAACCTGTGGCTGTGGAAAAAAAGGATGCCTGGAGCAGTATGCTTCCGCTACAGGTATTGCAAGACTTGCAGCACTGCGTCTCGCAAAGGATGCAAAGTCCAGCCTGTTACGCAGTCAGGAACATGTAGATGCAGAAGCAGTATTTGATGCATTAAAGGCACAGGATGAAGTTGCAGAAGAGATTGTAGAAGAATTTGGAAAATATCTTGGACATGCACTTGCTAACATTGCAGTTGTTGTTGATCCGGCAGTAATCGTAATTGGTGGAGGTGTATCAAAGGCAGGAGAGATCCTTCTTGACTATATTGTCAAGAACTACAGAGCAAATGCATTCTTTGCAAATCAGGATGTACAGTTTAAACTTGCAGAATTAGGAAATGATGCAGGAATATGCGGAGCTGCAAAACTAATCTTTGACTAAAATTGCAGAATTAAAATTGCAGAGATCATAAAATAAAAAAATAGCTGAGCAAATGAAAAAGCATTCGGTTCTACAAACCCAATGCTTTTTTACTATTCATTTATTGATGATTAATTATCATGTCCGCCGGTGCCGCCACCAGTGCCGCCACCAGTGCTGCCACCAGAGTTGCCACCGGTATTACCGCCAGAGTTGCCACCGGTATTACCGCCAGTATTGCCACCAGTGTTGCCACCGGTATTACCGCCAGTATTGCCACCGGTATTACCGCCAGAGTTGCCACCAGAGTTACCGCCAGAGTTGCCACCAGAGTTGCCACCAGAGTTGCCACCGGAGTTGCCGCCAGAGTTACCGCCAGTATTACCGCCAGAGTTGTTGCCGGTATTACCATTGTTCGTATCACCGGTGTTACCGTTATTGCTGTTATTATCATTGTTATAATTGGATCCACTGTCGTAGCTGGAATGTCCCGGACAGGTCTCTGTAGGTACGGTGTCTTCCGTGAAGTATTCTGTCTCGGTCGGACATCCGGAACGCGGAAGCTTACCAGTAATGCTACAGACAGATACTTTTTCCAGTCCTGCGTTTGTATCAAAATCTTTTGATTCAAGATTCTCATGGATACGGCTCATAATTCCTTTCCAGAGACGGAAACGAAAGCTTGTGTCATAGCCGCATTCCTTGTTGTCATCGTATCCACCCCATACTGCACAGGTGTAATAAGGAGTGAAGCCACAGAACCATAAGTCCTTGTTGGAAGTTGTTGTACCGGTTTTACCGGCAGTTGCCATATTGTCTAACTGGCAGGAACGTCCTGTACCTTCTTTAACAACACTTTGTAATGCGCTTGTAAGAAGAGAAGCAGTGCTTTCTTTGACTGCTCTGTGGGATGAACCCGGATTCTCTAACAGAACATTCCCATCATGATCTACGATTTTCGTGTAAAGGGTAGGTGTGTTATATTCACCGCCGTTAGCAATGGAAGCATATGCAGCGCAGAGCTGATAGTTGTAAACACCTTCTGTGATACCACCAAGTGCAAGTGTCTGGTTAACATCACTGAAAATCTTTCCGTTGATTTCTTTGTTCTTAACAAGTGTACTGATTCCAAATTTGTCTTTACAGTATTCATACCCCAGCTGTTGTGTGATCTCATCACTGACCTTGACTGCACAGACATTGATGGAATTGGCGATAGCAGTACGATAAGTAACAGTTCCTTTGTAAGAACGGCTGGCATTTCGCACGCTTTTGCCATTTTTATAACTGTAAGGCTCATCAACAACGGTAGAAGAAAGTGTCTTGCCACATGCATCAATTGCAGGTGCATAAGCTGCCAGAACCTTGAATGTAGATCCAGGCTGACGTTTTGCACCCTTGTAAGCACGGTTCAGACTGAGGCTGGAACCTTTGGCACCACGTCCGCCTACCATAGCTTTGATCTCGCCGTTGCTCTGATCCATCAGAGTAACGGAGGCCTGAGGCTGTGGAGTAATGTTCATTACTTCGTTATATTTGTCTCCTTTTTTGGCGATGGTCTTCTTCCATTCTTTTACCATACGCTTGGCTTCTTCTTTGCTGGAGTATAAAAGCCCCTGTGATTTGCCGTATTTCTTCTGGACGTATTTTTTTACATGGCCAGAGCTGTAATTCTTAACAGAACCGTCAGCACGGGTTACGGTAAGAGCATAATCCAGACCGTATTCCTTAAGTCCAGGATAGTTAGAGTCTTTGTTCAGCTCTTCATCACAGATCTTCTGCATCTTTTTGTTTTGGGTAGAATAGATGCTTAAGCCGCCACTGTAGAGAGCATTGTATGCCTGTGCATCTGTGTATCCGAGCTGTTCTTTCAGATCGTGGATAACCTGGTCAGAAAGTGCATCTACAAAATAGCTGGCAGCGTTATTATTATCACTGTTTTTCTTGTTGGCTTTCTGAATACGTGCATAAACTTTGTCTTTCTTTGCCTTGTTATATTCTTTTTTTGAAATATAACCCTGTTCAAGCATGTTTTTCAGAACGTTGTCTCGTCTCTTGGCATTGGCATCCGGATGTGTTACCGGATTGTAGCCGGATGGATTCTGAGTGATCCCGGCAATAACCGCACATTCAGATAATGTAAGTTTGGACACATCTTTTCCAAAATAACGCATGGATGCGGACTGTACACCAAGACAGTTCTGTCCAAGGTTGATCGTATTCATATAACTTTCCAGAATCTCATTCTTGCTCATCTGCTTCTCAATCTGTAAAGCAAGATACTGCTCCTGGAACTTACGCTCTAATTTGTCTGCAAATGTCTTCTCGTCTACAAAGTTCGGGAAAACATTATTCTTGATGAGCTGCTGTGTCAGTGTACTGGCACCTTGTTCGGAACCGGTCAGTGTGGAAACTGCTGCACGGGCGATACCCTGTAAGTCGATACCATTATGTTTGTAAAAACGTTCATCCTCAATTGCAACAAATGCGTGAGCCAGATTATCCGGAATATCATCAATTGTTTTGTAAACACGGTTTGAACCGGAAGCTACAAAACGGTGTGTTTCCGTTTTACCGTCATCTGCATAAACAAAAGTTGTAAATCCCTGCGGTTTGACATCGGAAGGGGATACCTCAGGCGCATTGTTTATGATACGTTTTACAAATAATCCGCCGCCGATGATACCAATCACTCCGACCAGCACAATACAGAGTAGCAAAGCTTTGAACAGGCGGACGCCGACGCGTTTCCCTTGCATGGCAGATTTGGATGTTATTCGTTTCTGCTGCCTGGCAGCCTTTCTTTTACCATAATTCATGAGTTTTTGCCTCCTTCATACCACGTCATTATAGCAAAGATAGTCTTTGAAATAAAGAAAAAAATGAAAACTTCATATTTTGGTAGGAAAATCTTAAGAAATTCGGTATTATAATAAGTAAGTGCATTTTTCGGGCTGTTTTATCATGAGTGACTGCCTGATGTAAAAGGAAAGTATCATCAGCTCGTGCAGGAAAGAAAGGAACAAAGATAATGGCATTAGAATATAAAATTGTATATACCGGCGGTGAAGCCGAAATTGTAGAAAAGAAATCCCGTTTTATTGCAACTGTAAGTCCGGTGAAGACAGAAGAGGAAGCGCTTGCTTTTATCGAAGCCACAAAGAAAAAATACTGGAATGCCAGACACAATTGTTTTGCCTATATTGTTGGAGAGCAGCAGGAACTGATGCGGTGCAGTGATGATGGGGAGCCGAATGGTACAGCCGGTAAACCGATGCTGGATGTGCTGACTGGTGCGGGACTTCATCAGGTTGTAGTAGTTGTTACAAGATATTTCGGAGGAACACTTCTTGGAACAGGAGGACTGGTACGGGCATATTCGTCTTCGGTGCAGGCAGGACTGGCTTCTTCCCAGATTGTAACCAGAATTTCAGGATCTAAACTTCAGATTACAACGGATTATACCGGACTTGGTAAAATCCAGTACATATTAGGAGAGAACGGAATTCAGGTTCTGGATACGCAGTATACGGATCAGGTTGTGCTGGAAGTGCTACTGTCCGATGAGCAGCTGGCGCAGGTGCAGGCGGAGATTACAGAAGGAACTTCCGGGCAGGCAAAGATGGAAGTGGGAGAGGCATGTTTCTTTGCGGAAGTTGACGGAAAAGAGCAGGTGCTTGAGTAGTGGGAAAAGTTTCCTCGGTCATGGCTGTCGCCATACACAGAAGTAGTGAAAGCAACGAGCAAGAACCTCGAAACCACCTGCGGTGATTCCTCGGTCATGGCTGTCGCCATACACAGAAGTAGTGAAAGCAACGAGCAAGAACCTCGAAACCACCTGCGGTGATTCCTCGGTCATGGCTGTCGCCATACATAAGAATAAGGGAAGCGGGTGGTAATGTTCACATTACCACCCGCTTCCCTTATTCTATGTCTTGCTCGTAGCTTTATGAAAACTCTGGTTCTATCAATCCGAAAGAGCCGTTTTTGCGTTTGTAGACTACGTTGACTTCTTCGGTCTCTGCGTTGCAGAATACGTAGAAATCGTGTCCGAGCAGTTCCATCTGGATGCATGCATCTTCTGGATACATTGGTTTGATGCCGAATTTCTTTGTGCGGACGATCTTGATCTCGTCTTCATCTGTATTCTCTGCGGTATCGAAAAATTCCTGTTTAAAGTTGCCGCCTTCCTGCTGTCTGGCAACAAGTTTGTTCTTATATTTGCGAAGCTGGCGTTCAATAACCTCTTCGACAAGATCGATGGATACATACATGTCACTGCTGACTTGTTCGGAACGGATAATTGTACCTTTTACAGGGATTGTAACTTCAATTTTTTGATGTTCTTTCTGTACGCTTAAGGTTACGTGAATTTCCGTCTCTGGAGTGAAGTACCTTTCTAATTTTCCTAACTTACTTTCTACAGCTTGTTTTAAGCCTGGTGTTACATCGATGTTTTTTCCGATAATGATAAACTTCATGATGCTCAACTCCTTTTTGACATTTTTCAGATATATAAAATCTGACAATTGCTATACAGAAAGAGATATATCTGATATATTCAGTATAACATGTTTGTTGACTATTGTATAGCATGAATTACTTCAATTCTGGAAATTTTTCCATTATGCATTTTTGCAACACGAAGTCCGCAGTTTGAATAGTAGGCGCAGGCACCGACACCGATATCGGTTTCTCCTTTTTTCAGGCTTTCTTCCAGAATATCTCGAAGTGTGGCAGTATCTTCTTCGTAAGGAAGCGAGATACCCAGAAGTTTATTAGCAAGTTTTACTTTCGTCGTTGCGCGCAAAATAGTTTCGTTTGGAATATCAAATTCACAGAACAGATATTTCCTTGTTGCAAATAAAACAGCAATTGCACATACGCCGATCAGGCTAGAATAGCTGGAAGAGTGATCGATGATGATCTGTCTTGCAATCGCAAAGATCAGAACTTCAAATACAGTCGCCGGTGTATGATAATAAACCATGCGGATAAGCTCCACTCCGATGATCAGATTAAAACAGGTTTCCAGCAGATCGTCATAGTTTGGCCACGTATTCAGATCTGGAACATTGGCAAGTGATGTGGCGATCCGCACGCATAATAAAATAATACCGGCAGCCAGCATCAAAGCAATGAAAAGTTCCAGAATTTCGGTCAGTCGTTTTAAAAAATTGGCAATGATTGTTCGCATAAAATTCTCCTCTTAGTGTTTGCTGTATTTGGTAAACAGATAAGGATAAAAATAAATGATCCATAACAGCAGTATAAAATATTCGGCGGATTTTGCCAAGATAGAAGAGCCGAAAATAAAAGAGATGATGAGTTTCACGCAAAGTGTCAGTAGTATACCAATGATAAATTTCAAAATCTGACCCTTTCCGGAGCAGCTATCCGGCTGAAAGTCCAGATGTGTGCGTTCAAGATACCAGCCAAGGGCAAAACCCAATCCGGCTCCGGCAGCTTTGAAGCAGTCCATTGCATATTTCAAAGCAATCATCTGTCCATGATATAAATACCATGCATAGCCGGCGAGAGCGAATGCGAGTATACCGAGCAGGACAGAAATCTGTGCGGTGCAAGTAGTAACATTTTCAAGTTTTGAACGGAAATGCCAGAAAACGGATGCAATGATAATGGACAGACCCATAGATACGAAAACATCCTTTGGTGTGTGACATCCGAGATACATTCTGGAAAAACCAACACATAAAAATGCGAGTATAAACAGTATTTTTGCCCATGCTTTTTTGGCACGAAGAGCTAACGGGAAGAAGAGACATGTAGCCCCTTGAGTATGTCCGCTTGGGAAGGAATATCCGGTGGCGGCAGGAATTGCACTTTTTACAGCTTTAAATTCTGGATCCAGAATCCACGGTCTTGGAATCCGGAAAGTGATCTTTAACGCCTGCACACAGAATCCTGCTGTGAAATAAGTAAAGCCCAGATAATAAGCAAAGCGCTTATCCGCGCACCAGTACAGTGCGCAGATAACCGCTATGATTAATAGTTCCTGACCAAAATAAGTGACAAATTGCATGATTTCGTTGAAAAACGGTGTTCGAATATTTTCTAATTGCCACAAAAAGATCATGATCGATTTCCTCTTTTTCTCATCTTTGGATCCAGAATCTTTTTACGGATTCTTAAGTTTTTCGGAGTTACTTCCAGTAATTCGTCTGTGTCGATGAAGTCCAGTGCCTGCTCCAGACTTAATACTTTCGGAGGTGTCAGACGAAGTGCTTCGTCTGCACTGGAGGAACGGGTATTGGTAAGATGTTTGGTCTTACATACATTGACTTCGATATCGTCTGTTTTTGCATTTTCTCCGATAACCATACCGGAATATACTTTTTCGCCGGCACCGATGAACAGCACACCGCGTTCCTGGGCACTGAACAGTCCGTAAGTTACAGATTCGCCTGTCTCAAATGCGATCAGAGAGCCCTGCTTACGGTAAGTGATGTCTCCCTTGTACGGAGCATAGCCGTCAAATGCAGTATTGATGATACCATTTCCTTTTGTATCTGTTAAGAATTCTCCACGGTATCCGATCAGACCACGTGCCGGAATACGGAATTCGAGACGGGTATATCCGCCACCGGTTGCACCCATGTTCTGCAGCTCACCTTTACGCTGGCTTAATTTGTCGATGACAGTTCCGGTAAATTCATCCGGCACATCGATATAAGCTGCCTCCATAGGCTCTAATAATTTACCTTTTTCGTCTTTCTTATAAAGAACTTCTGCTTTGCTGACTGCAAATTCATAACCTTCACGGCGCATGTTCTCAATTAGAACGGATAAATGAAGTTCGCCACGTCCGGATACTTTGAAGCTGTCCATGTTCTCGGTATCTTCTACACGAAGGCTGACATCTGTGTTCAGCTCGCGGAACAGACGATCACGTAAGTGACGGGAAGTAACGTATTTTCCCTCCTGTCCGGCAAACGGACTGTCGTTAACGATGAAGTTCATGGAAATCGTTGGCTCTGAAATCTTCTGGAACGGAATTGCGTTCGGAGCTTCCGGAGAACAGAGTGTATCACCGATGGAAATATCAGAAATACCGGAGATTGCAACGATAGATCCGATCGTAGCTTCTTTTACTTCTACTTTGTTCAGACCGTCAAATTCATAAAGTTTGCTGATTTTTACTTTTTCCTGTTTGTCAGGATCATGATGGTTTACAAGAACCATATCCTGATTTACACGGATTGTACCGTTATCAACTTTGCCGACACCGATTCTTCCGACATATTCATTGTAATCGATTGTACTGATCAGTACCTGCGTCGGAGCTTCCGGATCACCCTCCGGAGCCGGGATATACTCTAAGATTGTCTCAAAAAGAGGCTTCATATCTTTCTCTTCATCAGAGAGATCCAGAACTGCAACACCTGCTTTTGCAGAAGCGTAAACGAACGGACAGTCTAATTGTTCATCAGAAGCATCCAGATCCATGAACAGTTCAAGAACTTCGTCGATAACTTCATCCGGTCTTGCTTCCGGACGGTCGATCTTATTGATACATACGATAACCGGAAGTTCCAGTTCCAGTGCCTTTCTTAGAACGAATTTGGTCTGTGGCATAGCACCTTCAAATGCATCTACAACGAGGACAACACCGTTTACCATTTTTAAAACACGTTCTACCTCGCCACCAAAATCAGCATGCCCCGGTGTGTCGATAATGTTGATCTTTGTATTTTTATAATAGACTGCTGTGTTTTTGGAAAGGATTGTGATTCCACGCTCACGTTCAATATCGTTGGAATCCATAACACGTTCTTCCACTTCCTGATTTTCACGGAATACACCGCTTTGCTTCAATAATTCGTCAACCAATGTCGTTTTACCGTGATCGACATGGGCAATGATTGCTATATTACGTACATCTTCGCGTTTTGTCTTCATACGAACCTTCCTTTTCTCTTCCTATTAACATATAATTTTCCATTTTTCATTGTACAACTTTATTAGTTTATCATATTTTATAGAATTTACAAGTATTTAGTTCTAAAAGCATTCCGACTTTCATAGATTATGGTATGACTCAAAATACGATTCAGAGGAAGGAGAATGTAAAATTATGTCAGATAAGGTTATTGAAAACAATCAGGTAACAATTATGGGAGAAGTTGTATCAGGCTTTACATTCAGCCACGAAGTGTTCGGTGAGGGCTTTTATATGGTAGATGTTGATGTGAAGCGTCTGAGCAATTCCAGGGACCGGATACCGGTAATGGTATCGGAACGACTGATTGATGTGAGCCAGGATTATAAAGGAGAATATCTGATGATCTGTGGACAGTTCCGCTCTTACAACCGCCATGAGGAACAGAAAAACAGACTTGTACTGTCCGTGTTCGCCAGAGAAGTTACATTTATTGAAGAAGAGCCGGATGGAGCGCGGACAAACAATATCCTGCTGGACGGCTATATCTGTAAACTGCCGGTATACCGTAAAACTCCGCTCGGAAGAGAAATTGCAGATCTTCTGCTTGCGGTGAACCGGCCATATGGAAAATCAGATTACATACCGTGTATCTGCTGGGGAAGAAATGCAAGATTTGCCTCTGCTTTTGAAGTGGGAGAGCATGTGCAGATCCTTGGGAGAATCCAGAGCCGGGAATATGTAAAGAAACTTTCAGAGACAGAAACCCAAAAACGCATAGCATATGAAGTTTCGGTAAGCAAACTGGAATGTGTGGGAATTTGATGGAAAATGAGAGAAAATGACAAAATGCCTGTAAAGGGGGAAAGAGTTTCATTGACATCATATTTGAATGGTGATAAAATTCTGTTAATAACGAAATGCAGTCAGGAGGATATGTATGTCTATTTTTACAGGTGCAGGTGTAGCCATCGTTACACCATTTAACAGCGACGAAACCATTAATTATAATAAACTTGATGAATTGCTTGATTATCATTGTACACACGGTACGGATGCGATCATTATCTGCGGAACGACCGGAGAATCTGCTACAATGACGGAAGAAGAGCATATGCAGTGTGTGAAATTTGCTATTGACCGTGTGAAAGGCAGAATCCCGGTAATTGCCGGAACTGGTTCTAATTGCACAAGAACAGCCATCGACATGTCAAAAGAGGCGGCAGATTATGGCGCAGATGGTCTGTTACTGGTAACACCTTATTATAATAAGGCAACACAGGCAGGACTGATCGGTCACTATACAGCAGTAGCCAAAGAAGCAAAAGCTCCGATTATCATGTACAGCGTTGCAAGCAGAACCGGATGCAATATTGAACCGGCAACGGTTGCAGAGCTTGTTAAGAATGTAGATAATATCGTAGCTGTAAAAGAAGCGTCTGGCAATATTTCACAGGTTGCGAAGATCATGGCTCTGACAGATGGAAATATTGATTTATATTCCGGTAATGATGACCAGATCGTGCCGATGTTGTCACTGGGAGCCAAAGGTGTTATTTCTGTGCTGTCTAATGTTGCGCCGCAGGAAACACATGATATCTGCGAGAAGTTCTTTAACGGAGATGTAAAAGGGAGTGCAGCACTTCAGCTGAAAGCACTGCCTCTTATTGAGCAACTGTTCTGTGAAGTGAACCCGATTCCGGTTAAGAAAGCCATGCAGCTTATGGGAGTTGAGTGTGGACCGCTTCGCATGCCACTTACAGAGATCTCTAAAGAGCATGAACAGGCGCTGGCAAAAGCAATGAAAGATTTCGGAATTCAATTAGCATAAGATACATATTGTGCAGAATATGTGAAAAGGATATCATTGGTTGCTTACTGGCACCAGTTGTGATATCCTTTTTCTATGACAATCGTGGGAACATACAGGAGGAAATAAAATGGTACGAGCAATCATGCATGGATGCAATGGACATATGGGACAGGTAATTACGGGGCTTATTAAAGCCGACGAAGGAATCGAGCTTGTTGCAGGAATTGATAAATATACAGGAATCGCCAATGATTATCCGGTTTTTGAAAGCCTGGAAAAATGCGACGTGGAAGCAGACGTGATCATTGATTTTTCTAACGCGGCAGCAGCAGATGCTCTGCTTACATACTGTGAAGAGAAAAAAATGCCGGTTGTTCTCTGCACGACAGGTCTTTCAGAAGAACAACTTGCAAAGATTCCAGAAGCAGCAAAGAAAACAGCAGTTTTAAAATCTGCAAATATGTCTCTTGGTATCAATCTTCTGATGAAATTATTAAAAGAAGCAACCAAAGTTCTTGCACCGGCAGGATATGATATGGAGATTGTTGAAAAGCATCACAACCAGAAGCTGGACGCACCGAGCGGAACAGCAATTGCGCTTGCGGATTCTATGAATGAAGCAATGGATGAAGCATATCATTATGTATATGACAGAAGCCAGGAGCGTAAGAAACGTGATACAAAAGAGATTGGGATTTCAGCAGTCCGTGGCGGTACGATTGTAGGGGAACATGAAGTACTGTTTGCCGGAACTGATGAAGTAATAGAATTTAAGCATACAGCATATTCCAAGACAATCTTTGGAAAAGGTGCCGTGGAAGCTGCCAAATTTCTGGCAGGTAAACCGGCAGGGCTGTATGACATGTCGGATGTCATTCAGTTTTAATTATGGGAGGAGTTTATGAAAGAATTAAAAGAACGTTATCTGGAGAGACTTTCTGAGCTGTACCCGACCATCGCTAAGGCATCAACGGAGATTATTAATCTTCAGGCAATTTTGAATCTTCCGAAAGGAACCGAACATTTCCTGACGGATATTCACGGAGAATATGAGGCGTTTTCACATGTGCTGAAGAACGGCTCAGGTTCTGTGCGCCGTAAAATTGATGATGTATTTGGAAATACTTTGAGTAGCAGAGACAAACAATCTCTGGCTACTCTTATTTATTATCCAAAAGAAAAGATGGATCGGATCAGACAGACCGAAGAGAGTATGGAGGACTGGTACAAGATTACATTGTACCGGTTAATTGAAGTGTGTAAATGCGCAGCAAGCAAATACACAAGATCAAAAGTGCGAAAGGCACTGCCGAAAGAATTTGCTTATGTAATCGAGGAGCTGATCACGGTGCGTCCGGAAGTTTCGGACAAAGAGTCGTATTATAACTCCATTGTAAGCACGATCATCGGAATTGGCAGAGCAGAACCTTTTATTGTGGCGCTTAGTGAGCTGATCCAGAGACTGACGGTGGATCACCTGCATATTGTGGGGGATATATACGACAGAGGTCCGGGACCGCATATCATCATGGACAAATTAAAGAATTATCATTCCGTAGACATTCAGTGGGGGAATCATGATGTACTGTGGATGGGGGCAGCTGCCGGGCAGCGTGGCTGTATCGCAAATGTGATCCGTATCTGCGCAAGATATGGCAATCTGGATATTCTGGAGGATGGGTATGGGATCAATCTGCTTCCGCTTGCGACATTTGCACTTCGGGTATATAAGGATGATCCGTGTGAATGTTTCAAATTAAAAGGAGAGCAGAACAGAGACATCAATGAAAAACAGCTCGAGATGCGAATGCACAAAGCAATGTCGGTTATTCAATTTAAAGTGGAAGGACAGATTATCAAAAAGAATCCGGGATTTCATCTGGAGGATCGCAATCTGTTAGACAAGATCGATTATGAACGTGGTGTTATAACTCTGAATGGAAAAGAATATGAGATGCTGGATATAAATTTTCCGACAATCGATCCGAAACATCCATATGCGCTCAGCAAAGACGAGGAAGAGATCATGTCGCGCCTTGAAAGTGCATTTTTAAACTGTGAGAAACTGCAGGATCATATGCGCTTTCTGTTGAACAAGGGTGGACTCTACAAAGTCTATAATGGAAATCTGCTCTATCATGGCTGTGTTCCGCTTAAAGAGGACGGAACATTGAAAAGTGTACGGCTGTACGGCAGATCCTACAAAGGAAAGAGTCTGTATGAAGTGCTGGAAAGCTATGTGCGAAAAGGATTTTATGCATTAAATAAGAAGGAAAAAGAGCGGGGAAAGGACATGATGTGGTATATCTGGTTGAGTGAAAATTCCCCATTGTTTGGAAAAGATAAAATGGCAACATTTGAACGTTATTTCCTTGCTGAAAAAGAGACGCATAAAGAAAAGAAAAACCTATATTATAATTTGCTTGAAAATGAAAAAGTAATCAATATGATTCTGAAAGAATTTGGACTGACCGAAGAGAGTGCACATATCATTAACGGGCATGTGCCGGTGAAAGCGATTACGGGAGAAAGCCCGATCAAATGTAACGGAAAAGTGCTTGTGATCGATGGCGGATTTTCCAGAGCCTATCAGAAACAGACCGGCATTGCAGGATATACGCTGATCTATAATTCTTACGGACTGATTCTTGCGGCGCATGAACCGTTTGAATCAACAGAAGCAGCGATTGAAAAAGAAAGCGACATCCATTCAGACAGCGTTGTTGTAAAACGTGTGCTGGAGAGAAAGCTGGTAGGAGATACGGATATAGGTCAGGAGTTAAAAGAACAGATTGAAGATCTGAAAATGCTTCTTCAGGCATACAGAAGCGGTGAGATTACAGAGCGTATGTAATGTGAAAACAATGCTGATTGTAAAACTGTGATATAGATGTAAAATAATCCCAGAATCGTGAAAGTATAGAATCTGCAAAAATGTAAATATTACATGATAACAAGTATTACTTGATAAATAGATAAATATACAGGAACGAAAGGGAGAATGAAAATATGAGACAGTTGAGAAGATGTATGCTGGTAGTGTTGTGTGTCTGCGTGATGGGTGCACTGACAGGCTGTGGAAATGACAATGCAGATAATAAGGCTACAGACTACAATGGTGATCGTACAAATGATGCGACAAATGGAACAGCAGACGATACGAAAAATGATGATGGAGTCGCAGATGAGATTGGTGATGATATTGAAGACGGAGCTGAAGACATCAAAGATGATGTAGAAGATGGCTTTGACGGCACAGATAACAATGCAGATCAGAAGACAGATAAAGCAACAGACAAAAAGACAACGGATCAGAAGACAGACAAAACAACAAAAAAAGATAAGAAATAATGAGACAGCACACCGCCTTTTCTTTTTTTTGAAAAGGCGGTGTGCTATAATAATGCAATGATACCAAGGTCAAAAGGTCGAAAGCCGCATGAGCTTGCTCATAAGTGGCTGTATGACCTTGGAACCTGCCCCAATATGAGCATAAAAGTGGGATTGTGATCCCACGATATGCGAATAGTGGGCAGAATTGTGAGAGTGCGCAGCACGGAACAATTCGTGGGTATCATTATTAAATGTAGTTGGGCTTTATCCACTAGTAGTGTAATCGTAAAGAAGGAGTAACGCAGATTTATGAGATTCAGACCATGTATTGACATTCATAATGGAAAAGTAAAACAAATCGTAGGCGGAAGCTTAAGAGACGAAGGTAATCAGGCAACAGAAAATTTTGCGTCTGAAATGGATGCGGATTATTACGCAGATTTATATAGGAAAGATGGCTTGAAAGGCGGGCATATCATATTGCTGAATCCGCCTTCTTCCGAATATTATAAGAAGACACTGGAACAGGCAGAAAAAGCATTACGGGCATATCCCGGCGGGATGCAGATCGGCGGTGGGGTTACGGCGGAGAATGCTTCCGGCTATATTGAAAAAGGTGCAAGCCATGTAATCGTAACTTCTTATGTATTTAAAGGTGGTAAGATCCGCTGGGATGCGATGGAGAAGCTGAAAAGAGAAGTAGGAAAAGAACATGTGGTCATTGATGTAAGCTGCCGGAAAAAAGATGGGCAGTATTACATTGTGACAGACCGGTGGCAGACATTTACAGATGTTGTCCTGAATGAACAGATATTAAAGGAACTGGCGGGATACAGTGATGAATTCCTTGTGCATGGTGTGGATGTAGAGGGAAAAGCAGCCGGTGTGGACAAGCATCTGGCTGAACTTCTCGGTAGATATCATGGCAATCCGGTTACATATGCGGGGGGGATCGGAAGCATGGAGGATTTAGAGCAATTTGCGCATCTGACAAAAGGATGTCTGGACTTTACAATCGGCAGTGCCCTTGATCTCTTTGGCGGAACGCTTCCGTATGAAAAAGTCCGGAAATATCGTTCGTAAAGGAAGTGTTACCAGTTTGTAAACACTTTATAAATTGGTTGAATTGAGATTCGGATAGTGCTAGAATAAAATTTGAGTAAATTTACAAATAAGGAGTATATATCAACATGGGTTTTATACAGAAAATATTTGGAACACACAGTGAACATGAGCTGAAGAGAATTTATCCGATCGCAGATGCGGTTGAAGCGTTAGAACCGCAGATGCAGAGTCTGTCAGATGAAGAATTAAGAGCGAAGACAAAAGAATTCAAAGACAGACTTGCTGGCGGAGAAACATTAGATGATATCCTTCCAGAGGCATTTGCAGTTGTGCGTGAAGCAGCATACCGTACTCTGGGAATGAAACCATACAGAGTACAGATCATCGGTGGTATTGTCCTGCATCAGGGACGTATCGCAGAGATGAAGACTGGTGAAGGAAAGACACTTGTATCAACGTTGCCGGCATATCTGAATGCGCTGACTGGTGAAGGTGTGCAGATCGTAACAGTCAATGATTATCTGGCAAAGCGTGATGCTGAGTGGATGGGACAGGTTCATGAGTTCCTTGGACTGACCGTAGGCGTAGTTCTGAATGAGATGGACAATGACGAGCGAAGAGATGCATATAACTGCGATATCACATATGTAACGAACAATGAACTTGGATTTGATTATCTGAGAGATAACATGGTAATTTACAAGGAACAGCTTGTACAGAGAGGTATGAAATTTGCCATTATCGATGAGGTTGACTCGGTATTGATCGATGAAGCAAGAACTCCGCTTATTATTTCCGGACAGAGTGGCAAATCTACAAAGCTTTACGAAGCGTGTGACATTCTCGCACGTCAGTTAGAACGTGGTGAAGCGAGTGGTGAGTTCTCCAAAATGAATGCAATCCTTGGTGAAGATATTGAAGAGACCGGAGATTTCATTGTTAACGAGAAAGAAAAGAACATCAACCTTACAGAAGATGGTGTGAAGAAAGTAGAGAAGTTCTTCCATATTGAGAACCTGGCAGATGCAGAAAACCTGGAGATCCAGCATAATATTATTCTGGCACTGCGTGCACACAATCTGATGTTTCGTGACAAAGACTATGTTGTAAAAGATGATGAAGTACTGATCGTTGATGAGTTCACCGGACGTATTATGCCGGGACGTCGTTATTCTGACGGACTTCATCAGGCGATTGAAGCGAAAGAGCATGTAAAAGTTAAGAGAGAGAGTAAGACTCTTGCGACGATTACGTTCCAGAATTTATTTAACAAATATGAGAAGAAGTCCGGTATGACAGGTACTGCTCTGACAGAGGAGAAGGAGTTCCGTGAGATTTACGGAATGGATGTTGTAGAGATTCCTACAAATAAACCGGTTATCCGGAAGGATCTGGAAGATGCTGTATACAAGACAGAAAAGGAAAAATTCAAAGCTGTATGTGATGCAATCGAAGAAGCGCATGCAAAACATCAGCCGGTACTGGTTGGTACGATTACAATTGAGAATTCCGAACTTCTCAGTGGTATGCTAAAACGTCGTGGAATCAAGCACAATGTATTAAATGCGAAATTCCATGAACTGGAAGCTGAGATTGTTGCACAGGCAGGTATCCATGATGCAGTTACGATCGCAACAAACATGGCTGGTCGTGGTACGGATATTAAACTGGACGATGAAGCCAGAGAAGCAGGCGGACTGAAGATTATCGGGACAGAGCGTCATGAATCCAGACGTATTGATAATCAGCTTCGTGGACGTTCGGGACGTCAGGGAGACCCGGGAGAATCCAGATTCTATATTTCACTGGAAGATGATCTGATGCGTTTGTTCGGATCTGAACGTCTGATGAGTGTATTTAATGCACTTGGTGTAGAAGAAGGAGAACAGATACAGCATAAGATGTTATCCAGTGCGATTCAGAAAGCACAGGAGAAGATCGAGAGTAACAACTTCGGAATCCGTAAGAATCTGTTAGAGTATGATCAGGTAATGAATGAGCAGAGAGAGATCATTTATGAAGAGAGAAGACATGTACTGGATGGAGACAACATGCGTGATTCTATTTTCCATATGATGAATGATTATATTGAGAATACCGTAGATATGATCGTAAGTCCGGATCAGGATTATGAAGAGTTTAATCTGGTAGAACTGAACCGCAATATCTTAGAGACAATTCCAATGGAACCTCTGGCACCGGAAGATGTCAAAGGACTGTCACCGAAGAAGCTGAAACATCTGTTAAAAGAGCGTGCAGCAAAAGCATACGAAGTAAAAGAGGCGGAGTATCAGGAACCAGAACAGGTACGTGAGATCGAGCGTGTGATCCTGCTTAAGGTTATCGATGCAAAATGGATGGATCATATCGATGATATGGATCAGCTCCGTCAGGGAATTGGTCTGCAGGCTTATGGACAGAGAGATCCGAAGGTAGAATATAAGATGATCGGATATGAGATGTTCGGCGAGATGACACAGAGCATCTCTGCTGACACTGTACGTGCACTGTTCCATGTAAGGCTGGAAGAAAAAGTAGAACGTGAACAGGTTGCACAGGTTACAGGAACGAATAAAGACGATTCCGCAGCACATACTCCGAAGAAGAGAGCAGAGAAAAAGGTATATCCAAACGATCCGTGTCCGTGTGGAAGCGGTAAGAAATACAAACAGTGTTGTGGCAGAAAGTAAGAGCCACAGCCTGTAAACAGAATACAAAAATGAGAATATAAAAAAGAAAGAGGTGAAGCAAAAGTGGTTGAATTAGATCAGCTTAAGAGCATTTATAATGCTTACGAAGAACCTCTTGCCGAGATGAGGGATTCACTTTGACGTCGCCGGCAAGGAGAAAAGGATCGAAGAGCTGGAGCGCAAGGTAGAGGAACCGGATTTCTGGAATGATCCGGAAGAATCCCAGAAGATTATGAAAGAACTGAAGGATCTGAAAGAACTTACAGAGAAGATCCGCACGCTTTATACCGGATATGAAGATGTGGCGATTCTTCTGGAAATGGGATATGAAGAAGAGGATCCTTCTGTAGTGAAAGAAATTGAACAGGAATGGAAGAAGTTCGAAACGCTTTTTGAAGAACTTCGTATCCAGACATTGTTGTCAGGTGAATATGATTCCTGCAATGCGATCATGACGATTCACGCAGGCGCCGGAGGAACCGAATCCTGTGACTGGGCAGGTATGCTCTATCGTATGTATAACCGCTGGGCAGAACAGAGAGGGTTCGCGTTAAAAGTACTGCATTATCTGGATGGAGATATTACCGGAATTAAGACAGTAACGTTTGAAGTGAATGGTGAGAATGCCTATGGCTATTTGAAATCTGAAAAAGGCGTACACCGTCTGGTTCGCATTTCGCCGTTTAATTCGGCTGGGAAACGGCAGACATCATTTGCTTCCTGTGATGTTGTTCCAGACATAGAAGATGATATTGATATTGACATTGCAGATGAGGATCTGAAGATCGACACATACCGTGCCAGCGGTGCGGGTGGTCAGCATGTTAATAAGACATCTTCGGCAATTCGTATTACGCATCTGCCTACTGGGATTGTTGTGCAGTGCCAGAACGAACGCTCGCAGCATCACAACAAAGAAAAAGCGATGCAGATGCTGAAAGCAAAGCTTCAGCTTATGAAAGAGCAGGAACAGGCAGAAAAAGTGTCAGATATCCGTGGTGAGATCAAGGAGATTGGATTTGGAAACCAGATAAGATCTTATGTAATGCAGCCGTATACACTTGTCAAGGATCACAGAACCGGTCAGGAAAACGGTAATGTAAATGCGGTGCTGGATGGGGATATTGACGCATTTATTAATGCATATCTGAAACAGAAAGCGGAAAGATAAAGGAGAGATATATGGTAAATATTGCAGTTTTGGGTTATGGAACCGTAGGCTCCGGTGTCGTAGAAGTAATTGATACAAATGGAGCAGGAATTAATCAGAGAATTGGTGAGAAACTTCAGGTGAAGTATGTCCTGGATCTGAAAGATTTTCCGGGAGATCCGGTGCAGGAGAAGATTGTCCATGATTTTGAGACGATCATACAGGATGAAGAGATTAATATTGTTGTAGAAGTGATGGGGGGAATTGAACCTGCTTATACATTTGTAAAGAGAAGTCTTCTGGCAGGAAAAAGCGTTGCAACTTCAAACAAGGCTCTTGTAGCGAAACACGGTGCAGAGCTGTTGTCGATTGCAAAAGAAAAGAACATTAATTTCCTGTTTGAAGCAAGTGTAGGCGGCGGAATCCCGATCATCCGTCCGCTCAATTCATCTCTGACAGCGGACGAAATTGAAGAGATCACAGGTATTTTAAATGGTACAACAAATTATATGCTGACAAAGATGTTCTATGAAGGAGCTGATTATGACACGGTTCTGAAAGAGGCGCAGGCGAATGGTTATGCGGAGCGCAATCCGGAAGCGGATGTGGAAGGATATGATGCCTGCCGTAAAATTGCAATTTTATCTTCTCTGATCAGTGGAAATCAGGTTGACTTTGAAGACATTTACTGTGAAGGAATTACGAAGATCACGACAGAGGATATGAAATACGCCAAGGCAATGGGAACAACGATCAAGCTGCTCGCTTCCAGCAAGAGAGACGGCAGCAGACTGCATGCGATCGTTGCGCCTTGCATGCTTTATCCGGAACATCCACTGTACAATGTAAATGGAGTGTTCAATGCGATTTTTGTACATGGTAATGTTCTTGGTGATGCAATGTTTTATGGAAGCGGTGCCGGTAAACTGCCGACAGCAAGTGCAGTTGTAGCAGATGTTGTAGATGCAGCAAAACACCTGAACCGCAATATTATGACAATGTGGAAACAGGAAAAACTGACGCTGGAAGATAAAGGTGATGCCAAACGCAGATTCTTCATCCGCATGAAAGGTGATGAAGAAGAGATGCGGAAAGATCTGGAATATTCCTTTGGAGAGATCGAAATCGTGAAAGTCCCGGGATTAGAAGGTGAATTTGGAATTGTAACGCCGGTTATGATGGAAGGTGATTATGATACAAGAGCAAACCGGTACAAAGATCAGATCTTACATATGATAAGGATTGAAGATCAGAAAGCATAAGAAAAGAGGGCAAGCGAATGTTAATTGTAAAGAAATTCGGCGGCAGTTCTGTTGCGAATAAAGAACGTATTTTCAATGTTGCCAGACGATGCATTGAAGATTATAAAGCAGGACATGATGTAGTAGTTGTATTATCCGCAATGGGTGATACTACAGATAATCTGATAGAAATGGCACATGATATTAATCCGGATGCTAAGAAGCGAGAACTGGATATGCTTCTGACAACCGGAGAGCAGGTATCCGTATCGCTTATGGCTATGGCGATGCAGGCACTGGATGTTCCGGCGGTATCCTTGAATGCATTTCAGGTTATGATGCATTCTACATCCAGATATGGAAATGCTCGTTTTAAACGCGTAGATACAGAGCGTATCCAGCATGAACTGGATTCCCGGAAGATTGTTATTGTCACCGGTTTTCAGGGAGTTAACAAATACGATGATATTACGACTCTGGGACGTGGTGGATCTGACACAACAGCAGTTGCGCTGGCTTCAGTTCTTCATGCAGATAAATGCGAGATTTATACAGATGTTGAAGGTGTTTATACAGCAGATCCACGTGTAGTAAAGAATGCAAGAAAACTCGATGTCATCACATATGACGAGATGCTGGAGCTGGCAAGTCTGGGAGCCAAAGTATTGCACAACCGTTCCGTAGAGATGGCAAAGAAATATAATGTAGAATTAGTAGTACGTTCCAGCCTGACAGAGGCAGAAGGAACAGTAGTCAAGGAGGCAGCCAAGATGGAAAAACTGTTAGTAACGGGAGTCGCAGCAGATGCAAATACAGCCAGAATTTCAGTGATCGGTGTAGAAGATAAACCGGGCACGGCATTTGTAATATTTAATACACTTGCAAAGAACAATATTAATGTAGATATTATTCTCCAGTCTGTAGGAAGAGAAGGAACAAAAGATATTTCCTTTACGGTTGCATCAGATGATCTGGATCGTGCACTTGAAATACTGAACGAGAACAAGGAGCGTCTGACGATTCAGGAGATTACTTGTAATAAGAATGTTGCAAAATTATCAGTGGTTGGAGCTGGAATGATGAGTAACCCGGGAGTTGCAGCCAAGATGTTCGAATCTCTCTACAACTCAAGGGTTAATATTAATATGATCTCGACTTCTGAAATCAGAATTACTGTACTGGTAGATGAGAAAGACATCGAGAAAGCGATGAACGCAGTACATGATGGATTCATTATGACGGAATAATCGTCTGTTAAGGTTTGTTTGAAAGAAAACCGGCAAGAATCTGTTTGTTTTCTTCAGAGAGTGCACGATATTTAATAATAAAGTCAAGCTCTTCTCTGGAAAGATAAATGGAATTGCCGGTATTTTTTTCTTTTGCCATAACTACATACTGAATATATTCTTCTCCGGTTTTCAAAGCGCTTGTGTGATAAGTACTCTGAAGATTATCAAGGACCAGTTCATCGATAGAAATCCGATAAAATCTGGATATATGTAACAGCGAATCCAGATCCGGGGTTCGTTTGCTCGTTTCATAATTCGAATAAGCCTGTCTGGAGATATTCAGCAGACTGCTCAGATCATCCTGAGTCAGTTTGTGTTTTGTCCTTAAAAATCGTAAGTTATTAGCAAGCTGTATATTGGACATGGTATCACCTCCGTGCTTGAGTGTATGTTAGTTAGTATAGCAATTTACTAAAAAAATTGCTTTGTTTGCACCGAAATGTTTCAAAAGAGTATTTTAAACAAAAAGTTGCTGCTACATCTTGCTGAGATTGCTGTTGTGGTATTCACCGGAGAAGGTAACATCCTTTCCGAACCAGTCAGGTGCGCAGAAAGTATTGGCACTTGTTTCATCCGGAAATTCTACTTCGGCAAGGATGAGTGGAGCAAGATCTCCTTCGAAGAGATCAAGCTCGATCGTCAGAATATCGGATAAAGGAATCATATACCGCTTCTTGCGAATCAGTCTTCCGTCAATCTTCGGCAACAGATGAAGATATGCTTTTTCTGTAAGCGGAAGATTGTATTCTTCCCTGGTCATAAGACCGGAAGATTTGTAAGTGAGTTCATATTTGTCATTGTCTTTGCGGATACGAATGACGGGGGTTGTGTTTAGATAACCCTGCTCAATGATTCGACAAGAAAAAGAATCCAGACGCAGATGTGCCGGTAAGTGTCGGATTAGATATTTGCGCTCGATTTCCAATAGGAGTCCCCCTTTTTTGATACGACATACAGTTCTGTACTAATGATAATATAGTTTACACAAAAAGTAAACGGTGTTAATATTTATATTGGAAGAAAAATGCAAAAAATACGATGAAAGGAAGAAAAAGGAATGATAAAAGTAAGTGTGTTGCTGGCGGACGGCTTTGAAGAGATCGAAGCGCTGACCGTTGTTGATCTGCTCAGAAGAGCACAGATATATGTAGATACGATTTCTATCATGGAGGATTATACTGTACATGGTGCCCATGGTATTAATATACAGACAGAAGATCTGTTTGAAGAAGTGAACTTTGTGGAATCAGATATGATCGTGTTGCCGGGAGGAATGCCGGGAACAACGAATCTTAATGCACATGAAGGTGTCAGACGCGTAGTAAAGGATTTTGCAGCCGAAGGAAAGCCGATAGCAGCAATCTGTGCAGCTCCGACAGTGCTCGGTAATCTCGGATTATTAAAAGGAAAGAGAATTACCTGCTATCCGGGGGTGGAGACAGAGATCCAGGGAGCGGTTATGCTTCGCACACAGGTAGCAGTGGATGGCAATATTATTACAAGCCGGGGAGTAGGAACGGCGATAGCATTTGCTCTGAAACTAATCGAAGTGCTTGTTGGAGAAGACAAGTCAAGAGAGATTGCAGAAGCAATTGTATATGAAAAATAAAAAGCACCGGGAGGAGCAGAAATATCTGCAGAAAATGTATAGAAATTCCCGAAAAAACAGTTTTTTTCACAGATAAAAACTAAGGGTGGATATTTGCAAATGTTTGTGTTATAATTCTGTGGTGAATGTTATTTGATATGCCTGTAACAGGCGATCGTTACCCCGTATGGGGCAGGCGCATAAAAGCGCGATTAAAGAATAGAATCAGGAGGAAATTGTAACATGAGTTTACAGGTAGAAAAATTAGAAAAGAACATGGCAAAACTTACAATTGAAGTACCTGCCAGTGATTTAGAAAAAGCACTTCAGAGTGCGTATAAGAAGCAGAAGAACAAAATCAGTCTGCCGGGATTTCGTAAAGGAAAAGTTCCGCGTCAGATGATCGAGAAGATGTACGGAGCAGAGATCTTCTTTGATGATGCTGCAAATGAGATCATTCCAAAAGCATATGCAGATGCTTATGATGAGTGCGAGCTTGAGATCGTTTCCAGACCGGAGATCAACATCGTACAGATTGAGAAGGGAAAACCGTTTATCTTCACAGCAGAAGTAGCTACAAAACCGGAAGTTACTCTTGGAGAGTACAAAGGACTGGAAGTAGACAAAGTATCTACACGTGTAACACAGAAAGAAGTAGAAGCTAAGATCGAGGAAGAAGCTGAAAAGAACGCAAGAACTGTAACAGTTGAAGACCGTGCAGTACAGGATGGAGACGAAGTAATCCTTGACTTTGAAGGGTTTGTAGACGGAGAAGCATTTGAGGGTGGAAAAGGTGAGAACTATCCACTGACTATCGGTTCCGGATCATTTATCCCGGGATTCGAAGAGCAGCTTGTCGGAGCAGAAGCCGAAAAAGAAGTAGAAGTAAAAGTAACATTCCCGGAAGATTATCATGCAGAAGAGCTGAAGGGAAAAGAAGCTGTATTCAAATGCACAGTACACGAGATCAAAGCAAAAGAGCTTCCTGAGATCGATGATGAATTCGCGGCAGAAGTTTCTGAGTTCGATACATTAGATGAGTACAAAGCAGACGTAAAAGCTAAGATCAAAGAGCAGAAAGCTACAGACGGAAAACGCAAACAGGAAGATCAGGCCGTAGAGCAGGCAATTAAGAATGCTTCTTATGAGATCCCGGATGCTATGGTTGATACACAGATTTCACAGATGGCTAACGATTTTGCACAGAGAATCCAGTCTCAGGGACTGACTATGGAGCAGTACTATCAGTTCACAGGAATGACTGAGGAGAAGATGAACGAAGAGTTCAAGCCACAGGCTGTAAAACGTATCGAGACTCGTCTTGTACTGGAAGCTATTGCAAAAGCTGAGAACATCGAGATCAGCGATGAGAAACTGGACGAAGAGATCGCTAAGATGGCAGAAGCTTATAAGATGGAAGCTGACAAGCTGAAAGAATTTATGGGTGATGCTGAGAAGAAGCAGATGAAAGAGGATATGGCAGTTCAGGAAGCTGTTACATTCCTTGTAGAAAATGCTGTAGAGAAATAAATAACAGCAGATATTATATTGAGGAGGCATATACATGAGTTTAGTACCTTATGTCATTGAACAGACAAGCCGTGGAGAGCGCTCCTACGATATCTATTCAAGATTATTAAAAGACAGAATTATATTTTTAGGGGAAGAAGTAACAGACGTGTCCGCGAGTGTGATCGTAGCACAGTTATTATTCCTTGAAGCAGAGGATCCGGAGAAAGATATTCATCTGTATATCAACAGTCCGGGAGGCTCTGTAACAGCAGGTATGGCAATTTATGATACCATGCAGTATATCAAATGTGATATCGAGACAATCTGTATTGGTATGGCTGCAAGCATGGGTTCTTTCCTTCTCTCCGGTGGAACTAAAGGAAAGAGACTTGCACTCCCGAATGCGGAGATTATGATCCATCAGCCATCCGGTGGTGCGCAGGGACAGGCTACAGAGATTCAGATTGCGGCTGATCATATTTTGAAAACACGCCAGAAACTGAATCAGATCCTTGCAGAGAATACAGGACAGCCGTTAGAAGTCATCAGCCGGGACACAGACCGTGATAACTTTATGTCGGCTGAGGAAGCAAAGGAGTATGGTCTGATCGACGAGGTAATTACACGTCGCTAAGACGGTTCTCCGGGATATGAGGTGAGAAAATGGCAGGAAGAAACGATGATCAGGTGAGATGTTCGTTTTGTAATAAGACACAGTCGCAGGTGCGTAAGCTGATCGCAGGACCGGAAGGCGTATATATCTGTGATGACTGTGTTGAAGTGTGCGCAGAGATTATCGAGGAGGAGATGAATCCGGACAGTAATGCCGGATGGAATCCGTTCTCAGATATCAATCTGTTAAAGCCAGAAGAAATCAAAGCATTTCTTGATGAGTATGTGATCGGTCAGGAAGAAGCAAAGAAGGTTCTTTCCGTAGCAGTTTATAATCATTATAAACGGATTATGGCAGGAAGAGACGGTGTGGAGCTTTCAAAGAGTAACATTCTGATGCTTGGACCTACTGGTTGTGGCAAGACGCTTCTGGCACAATCGCTTGCAAAGATCCTGAATGTTCCATTTGCAATTGCGGATGCAACTGCACTTACAGAAGCCGGTTATGTCGGTGAAGATGTTGAGAACATTCTGCTTAAGATCATCCAGGCAGCAGATGGCGATATTGAGCGCGCAGAATATGGAATTATATATATTGATGAGATTGATAAGATTACTAGAAAATCCGAGAACCCATCAATTACAAGAGACGTATCCGGAGAAGGTGTACAGCAGGCATTGTTGAAGATTATTGAAGGAACCGTGGCAAGTGTTCCGCCACAGGGCGGACGAAAACATCCACATCAGGAACTGATCCAGATCGACACTACGAATATTTTGTTTATCTGTGGTGGTGCGTTTGAAGGAATTGAGAAAATCATTGAGAAACGTATTGATCAGAAATCTATTGGTTTCAATGTAGAGATTGCAGAGAAGCATGAAGATGACGTGGATCGTCTGCTGAAACAGGTCCTTCCACAGGATCTTGTAAAATTCGGATTGATTCCGGAGCTGGTCGGACGTGTGCCGGTGAATGTAACACTGGAGATGTTAGACCGTGATGCGTTGATATCTATTTTAACAGAACCAAAGAATGCAATTGTGAAACAATATCAGAAGATGCTGGAATTTGATGGTGTGGATCTTACATTTGATAAGGCTGCGCTTGAAGAGATAGCTGAGACGTCACTTAAGAGAAGAACAGGTGCCAGGGGACTCCGTGCAATTATGGAGAACATCATGATGGATATTATGTATAAAGCACCTTCCGATGAGACGTTGAAGACGTGCAGGATTACGAAAGATGTAGTAAAAGGCATTGGTGAACCTGTATGTGAGCATGAGATGATAAGTTCAGAGAGTGCGTAATTATGGGGCGGGTACAGGTAATTGTGCCCGCCTGCTTTTATATATTAGCCGGAGAAGCTTTTCAACTTTGTATGAGAAGAGCCGGAGAAGCTTTCAGTTTTATAAGAAAAGCACGAAAGAGATCCAAGAAGATAAAACAGGAGAGTATATATGGAAAATGAAAGAATAAGTCTGCCTGTTGTGGCACTGCGTGGAATGACGATCCTGCCGGAAATGGTGGCACATTTTGATGTGAGCCGTGAGAAATCACTGCAGGCAATTGACCAGGCTATGACAGAAGGAGAGAAGATTTTCCTGACAGGGCAGTATGAGATAGAGACAGAAGATCCGGATGTGACAGATATACACAGAATCGGATGTATTGCAACAATCAAACAGATTGTGAAGCTTCCGAAGAAGATCAGCCGTGTTCTGGTAAGCGGAGAGCAGAGAGCAGAACTCATTGATCTGGAGTTTAAAGAGCCATATCTGCGCGGAATGGTTGCAGTGCGAGAGGATGTGGATACTTCATGGGAAGATACCGGAGCAGAACAGTCACCACTCAATCTGGAAGCAATGGTGCAGGGACTCCGGGATATTTTCAAAGAATACATGGCAAAGAATCCAAAGATTGCGAAGGAATTTTCAGATCAGATCGATCAGATTACAGATCTTAAGAAAATGGTAAATGTGATCAATGCCAATGTTCCGATGTCTTATCCGGAATATCAGGAATTTCTGGAAGAAACGAATCTTATGAAACGGTATGACAAACTTGCCTATAAGCTTGTGAATGAGATTCAGGTACTTAATATTAAAGAAGAATTACAGGAAAAGATTAAAGAACGTGTGGATAAAAACCAGCGGGAATATATTCTGCGTGAAGAACTCAAACTGATTCGTGAAGAGCTTGGAGATGAAAATCAGTTATCGGATGCGGATGAATTTCAGCAGAAGTGTGATGCGCTGGAGGCACCGGATGAAGTAAAAGAGAAGATTTCCAAAGAGATACGGAGATTCCGTAATTCCATGAATAATCCGGCAGAGTCGGGAGTTATCCGTACTTATATCGAAACGATGCTGGATATGCCGTGGGATCACATGTGCAAAGAACACAAAGATATTGCATATGCCAAAAAGATTCTGGACGAAGATCATTATGGACTGGACAAAGTAAAGGAACGTGTGCTTGAATTTCTCGCGGTACGCGCTCTGACGAAGAGTACAGATGCACCAATCCTTTGCCTGGTTGGACCTCCGGGAACCGGTAAGACATCCATTGCAAAATCACTGGCGCATGCTTTGAAGAAGCCGTATGTGCGTATTTCACTCGGAGGCGTACGAGATGAGGCAGAGATCCGCGGTCACAGAAAAACTTATGTCGGAGCGATGCCGGGAAGAATTGCAGCGGCTGTGAAGAATGCCGGAGTGAAGAACCCACTGCTCCTTCTGGATGAGATCGACAAAGTCAGCAATGATTATAAAGGGGATACATTTTCAGCACTTCTGGAAGTACTGGATGCGGAGCAGAACAAGAATTTCAGAGATCATTACCTGGAGGTTCCGCTGGATCTTTCGGAAGTATTATTCGTGACAACAGCGAATACATTACAGACGATTCCAAGACCGCTTTTAGATCGTATGGAAGTGATTGAGATCAGCAGTTATACGGAAAATGAAAAACTTCATATTGCAAGAGAACACCTGATCCCGAAACAGCTGAAAAAGCACGGTTTAAAAGAAAAACAACTGTCGATCAGCAAGAAAGCTCTGTGGAAGATTGCAAGAAATTATACAAAAGAAGCCGGAGTCAGGCAGATGGAACGTAAAATTGCTGATATCTGCCGCAAAACAGCAAGAGAGATTTTGGAAGATAAGAAGAAAGCAGTCCGCGTGACAGAAAGGAATCTGGAGCATTATCTCGGAAGAGAGTTGTTCAGCTATCAGATGAAAAATGACAAGGATGAAGTTGGTATTGTGCGGGGACTTGCATGGACAAGTGTTGGCGGCGATACGCTTCAGATTGAAGTAAATGTCATGCCGGGAGAAGGCGAAATCCTGCTGACCGGTCAGCTCGGAGATGTGATGAAAGAATCCGCACGTACAGGTATCAGTTATATCCGCTCCGTCAGCTCGGAGCATAAGATTGATGAGAAATTTTTCAAAGAGCATGATATTCATATACATATACCGGAAGGTGCAGTGCCAAAAGATGGTCCGTCGGCGGGAATTACAATGGCAACAGCAATCTTTTCGGCTGTTACAGGGAAAAAAGTCCGTGCAGATCTGGCAATGACCGGAGAAATTACGCTGCGTGGAAGGGTTCTTCCAATCGGAGGTCTGAAAGAAAAGCTTCTCGCTGCTAAAAATGCGGGAATCCTGACAGTTCTTGTTCCAAAGGAAAATAAAGCGGATGTAGAAGAGATATCAACAGAGATTACAAAAGGACTGGAGATCATTCCGGTTTCTCATATGGATGAAGTATTGAAGCTTGCACTAAAGCGTTAAAAGGGGGAAAAGAATATGGTTATAAGAAGCCTGAATCTGGAAACAGTATGTGGAATTACAAGTAAATTACCGGAAAATGAACATCCGGAAATTGCATTTGCAGGAAAATCAAATGTTGGAAAATCATCCCTCATTAATGCTCTCATGAATCGGAAATCATTTGCGCGTATTTCCGCGACACCAGGAAAGACACAGACGATTAATTTTTACAATATTAATGAAGAATTATATCTGGTAGATCTTCCGGGATATGGATATGCAAAAGTATCTGAGCAGGAAAAAGCGAAATGGGGTCAGCTCATTGAGCGGTATCTCCATGGATCGGAACAGTTGAAGGCAGTCTTTCTTCTGATTGATATCCGGCATGATCCGTCTGCGAACGACAAACTGATGTACAGTTGGATCGTGGAGCAGGGATTCAATCCAATTATTATCGCGACTAAATTAGATAAGATCAAGCGCAGCCAGGTACAAAAGCAGATCAAAGCAATTCGCCAAGGATTAAATCTGCTTCCGGGAACGATTGTTATTCCATTTTCATCTGTGACGAAGCAAGGAAGAGATGAGATATGGGAGCTGGTTGAGACGGAATTTATGGAGAAGAATGAAGAGGAGTAATGGATGAGAGAAATTGTCATCTGTGAAGATGTAGAGATTGAAAGAAACCTTTTGAATACAGTACTGCTATGGAACTGCTGTTTCTTGATACCTACATGAAAGAATTAAACGGCATGGAGACAGCGCGAAGAATAAGAGAATAAGAGAATAAGGAAAGAGAAGTTTGATAACAGATTGACAAACTTCTCTTTTTTTGCTATTATTAGACTAAAGTACAAACAAAAGTCTAACAGTAAAACAAAAGTAACGGGAAGGAGTAAGATCATGAATTATATTACGAATATCCAGAAGTATTCTATTCATGACGGAGATGGAATTCGTACTACCGTTTTTTTTAAGGGATGCCCACTGAAATGTGTCTGGTGTCACAATCCGGAGACGCAGCGATTTGAAAGAGAACTTCAGTACGATAAGGAAAAATGCATTGGATGCGGAGCCTGTGCAAAAGTCTGTCCGCAGAGCGCGATTTCAATGACGGAGGGAAAGCCGGTTCTTGACAAATCTCTGTGTAATCTTTGCGGAAAGTGTGAGAATTACTGCCCGGAAGGAATCCGTGAGACAGTGGGAGAAGAGTATCCGGTAAAAGAACTGGTAAAAGAACTGATGAAGGATCTGATGTTCTACGAGCAATCCGGCGGCGGTGTTACTCTTTCCGGCGGAGAAGTTATGGCAATGTCTACGGAGTATGTGCTGGAAATTGCCAAAGCACTTAAGAAGGAAGAGATTTCTTTAACAATTGATACGTGCGGATATGTGCCGTATGATAAATTTGAAGCGGTTTTACCGTATGTAGATACATTTTTATATGATGTGAAAGTGATGAATCCGGAGCTTCACAAGAAGTACATAGGCGTAGATAACAGACTGATTCTTGAGAACCTTGTGAAATTATCGGATGCAGGAGCAAGGATTTACATCCGTATTCCGACAGTCAAAGAAGTGAATGGCAATGATGAGAATATGAAGGCAACCATTCAGTTCTTAAAAGAACACAATATCCATCCGGCACAGGTGAATTTGTTGCCGTACCATAATACAGGAAGCAGCAAGTATCCAAAACTGGATATGGAATATAAAGGAACTGATTTAACGGCACCAACAAATGAAGAGATGGAAGGTTTTGTAAAACTTTTCCAGGATGAAGGCTTCTCAAATACCAGAATAGGAGGTTAAAACAATGGCAAAAAGAGGCATGAATGAAAGAATTCAGAAACTGAGAGAACTGAGTGTAACAACACCGGTACATATCGACTTGGAGAGAGCGAAGATCGAGACAGATTTTTACAGAGAGAATGATGGAAAATATTCTATTCCTGTAATGAGATCTATGGTATTAAAAGAGTATTTCTCCAAGAAGACATTATATCTGGGTGATGGAGAACTGATCGTAGGTGAAAAAGGAAAAGACCCGCAGGCATCTCCGACATTCCCGGAACTTTGTTGCCACAGCGTAGAAGATATGACAGTTATGAGCGAGCGTGACCTTGTATCTTTCCATACAACAGAAGAAGACAGAAAGCTTCAGGCAGAGGAGATCATCCCATTCTGGCAGGGACGCAGCATGAGAGAAAAACTTCTTGCAACTATGACTCCGGAGTGGAATGACTGTTATTCAGCAGGTATGTTCACCGAGTTCATGGAGCAGAGAGGACCGGGACATACATGTGGTGGAGAACAGGTATTTACAACCGGATATATGGATTACAAAGAGAAAATCAAGAAGACAATGGATTCGCTTGATTTCTTAAATGATCCGGAAGCATACGACAAGATGGAAGAGTTAAAAGCTATGGATATTTCCTGCGACGCAGTGATCATCCTTGGCGAGAGATATCATGAATTAGCACTGGAGATGGCTGAGAAAGAAGATGATCCGGTTCGTAAAGAAGAATTAAAACAGATCGCAGCCAACTTGGAAGTTGTTCCTGCACATGCACCAAAGACATACTGGCAGGCAATCCAGTTATACTGGTTCACACATCTGGCAGTTACAACAGAGCTGAACCCATGGGATGCATTCAGCCCGGGACGTCTTGACCAGCATCTGATCAAATACTACGAGGCAGATACGGAAGCAGGAATTCTGGATGATGATAGAGCAAAAGAGCTGTTAGAGTGCTTATGGGTGAAATTCTACAACCAGCCGGCACCGGTAAAAGTAGGTATCACACTAAAAGAAAGTGCTACATACACAGATTTTGCAAATATCAATACAGGTGGTGTGACGCCGGACGGACGCGATGGAGTTAACGCAGTCAGCTATCTGATCCTTGACTGTATGGACGAGATGAAACTGGTTCAGCCAAACTCTAACGTAACAATCAGCAAGAAGACACCGGCACGTTTCTTAAAGAGAGCATGCGAGATCTCAAGAAAAGGATGGGGACAGCCGGCATTCTACAATACAGAAGCACAGACAATGGAGCTTATCAATGCAGGTAAATCACTGGAAGATGCACGTCGCGGCGGATCTTCAGGATGCGTTGAGACAGGAGCATGGGGAAGTGAAGCATATATCCTGACCGGATATCTGAACATCCCGAAAGTATTCCAACTTACACTTTACAATGGATTTGACAATGAATCCGGCAAACAGCTCGGTCTGAAACTTGGTTATGCAAAAGACTTCAAGACATATGAAGAATTATGGGATGCATTTCAGAAACAGCTGAAACATTTCATCGATATCAAAGTACGTGGAAATAATGTAATCGAGAAATTATATGCAGAGAACATGCCTGCACCGTGCCTTTCAGTTGTAACAAACGACTGTATCAGCAATGCAAAAGATTATAATGCAGGTGGAGCAAGATACAATACAAACTATATCCAGGGTGTAGGTATCGGAACTGTTACAGATTGTATCACAGCAATTAAATATAACGTATTCGATAAGAAAAACTTCACAATGGAAGAACTGATCGAAGCGATGGATCATAACTTTGAAGGATACGATGCAATTTATCGTATGGTACATGATAAGACACCGAAGTATGGTAATGATGATGACTATGCAGATTCTATCATGCAGGATGTATTTAACCTGTACCATGATTTGATTACAGGACGTCCGACTATGAGAGGCGGAAAATACGGAGTAGATATGCTCCCGACAACATGCCACGTTTACTTCGGAGAAGTAATCGGAGCAACTGCTAACGGAAGAAAAGCAAATGTTCCGGTATCTGAAGGTATCTCACCGGAGAAATCCGCTGATACAAACGGTCCTACAGCAGTTATCAAATCCTGCTCAAAGATGGATCACCTTGCAACAGCAGGAACTCTTCTGAACCAGAAATTTACTCCGGATGTTGTAGCAGGAGAAAAAGGACTTGAGAACATGTCCAGCCTGATCCGTAGCTATTTCGCAATGGACGGACATCATATCCAGTTCAATGTCATTGACAGACAGACATTGATCGAAGCACAGAAACATCCGGATGACTACCGCGACCTGATCGTTCGTGTAGCCGGATACAGTGACTTCTTCCGTAACTTAAGCAAACCGTTACAGGATGAGATCATCAACCGTACAGAGCAGTCTTTCGGCTAAGATGTAAAATAATATAAGATATAAGACAGGATATCCGGAAATGTAAAAGTTTCCGGGTATCTTTTTATTGACGCTGCTTGCCAGAAATTTAAATATCAATTATACATAACGCAGACGAGAGCATTTATAAGTATAGATCAGTATGGAAATGCAGTTCATCAAAGGGAAGGAAAGCAGTTTCATCTGGAAAATGAGACTGGAACCGGAGAAGTATCTTTATATCGTGCTTTTCCGGGAATAGAACTTGTCTATAACGATCTATGCCTATATGAAAAGATGTTGTTTGCAGATAGAAGAGCGTTAGCTGCAGGAGAGTTCATTTACAATCGGAGAGATTGCCACGCAGGTCGGATACCAGAACTATACTCTGAAACTTATAATATAACTTTCTCTAAAGAAATTCCAAAAGAATATTAATAGGGAAGTGTAATTACATAGCCGATTGGTTCGCTAAGAATCCGTCGGCTTTTTTCATGCCTATTTTTGTACATAGCCGGTCCCGTAAAAAGGATTGGCTATTAAATTTTTTCGAGGAAGGAGGAAACCATATGACCAAATGTAAAGTAATCGCCCTTGCAAATCAGAAGGGAGGAACAGCTAAGACCACAACGACATTAAATCTTGGAATTGGTCTTGCACATCAGGGGCGAAAAGTATTATTGGTTGATGCTGATCCACAGGGAGACTTAACAACCGCATTAGGGTGGACTGATGCAGATAATCTTCCGATTACGTTGGATACGCAAATGAAGAAAATATTACAAGACGAACCGTTTGGAGGAGCAGATATTGGACAGTCCACAGGCTGTTGTAGAATTGATGGGGAAGGAGTTATCGCAATATGACAGAGAGGTATTTTGCATCTTGAATATGAAAAATAATGGACAGGTAATCAATATGAATCTGGTCAGTGTTGGAACAATCAATGCCTCACTGGTAATTCCGAGGGAAGTCTTTAAGAGCAGTATTCTGGCAAATGCTTCTGCAATCATTGGACTTCATAATCATCCCAGTGGTAATGTGAAACCGTCAAAAGAGGATATGATCGTTACGAGGAAGCTGTAGAAGTGCGGACAGCTACTGGGGATAGAATTGCTGGATCATATCATTGTCGGCGGAACTAATGGAAAGATGCTCAGTTTCCGAGAAGAAAAGATGTTGAATGTGACAGGAAGGATGGATTGGGAGAGATAGAAGAAAAAAGAATTAGAAGTTTTTATTTATTGTAATATTTCATGTAGCGGCATTAGTAAAATAGTGTCGCTACAAAAAGCTGACTTATACATTGATATTATATGCATAACTCAAAATAAAATTGTTAAAAATAGAAAAAGAAACAATATATAACGAAAAAATCTCTAAATAAGAAAATTTACATTGACTGAGAGAAGAGTAAAACATATAATAAAGGTGGAGGTGTATAAGAATGTTAGTAAAAGTAAGTGTTGAAAATTTTAAATCTTTTGATAAAGCAGCAGAGCTGACAATGATTTCCTCAAATAAAATACGAACAAATGCAAATCACAGGTTAAAGATAAAAAGTACCCAGTTATTAAAATATGCAGTAGTTTATGGAGCAAATGCATCTGGAAAGACTAATCTGGCATTGTTTTTTAAATTTTTTAAAGATAGTGTCTGCAATGGTATTCCGATAGAAGCTACACAGATGTTTTGTAAGAATCGGCAGGAGAATAAGGAACGAGAAAGTAGTTTTGAAATTCAGATTACTGTAGGTGACAAATTTTATGCCTATGGTTTTTCTGCAGTTTTAAGCAGACGAAAAGTAACCGGAGAATGGTTATATGAATTATATCAGAATGGTTCAGCAAAATGTCTCTTTGAACGAGAAGGAAGTAAACGTCCGGTGTTAAATGATGGTATTACGCTGACAAACACAGAAAAAAATAAATTTGAAACCTATGCAGATGATTTTGAAGGAAATGAAACATCTTTGTTCCTGACAGAAATGAATCGTGGAAAAAAATATAGCACACGATCTAAATTATTGTTCTTCCGGGATGTATATGACTGGATTCAGAATCATATTTCAATCATTACACCGGATACGCCATTGATTGATCTGGAATATTATTATGATGATAATTCGCTGAAGCTGATTAACAAATTAATCAAAACATTTGATACGGGTATCAGCCAGGTGAAAATAGAAGAAATTACATTGGATGAGTTATCAAATGCATTGCCAAAATCAGTATTTGATAAGATGATGCAGCATGTAAAAAATAGAATGGAAGAGCAGGAAGAACCATCATTCAGAATGACGATGAGGTCGAAGGAAACTTTCTTTAATATCGAAGTTGAAGGACATTCTGAACCGAAGGTCACAACAATCCGGTTGCATCATAATAAGTCATTTTATGAGTTCGGTTTTGATGAAGAGTCTGATGGAACAAGAAGATTATTCGATTTGATGGATATGCTGTTGAATAAACGAGAAGATGTTCTTTATGTTGTGGATGAATTGGAGAGAAGCTTACATCCGAAGCTGACAGAACGATTTTTGCAATTGTTTATGCAGCTACATGATGAGCAGCGTATGCAGCTATTGTTCACTACACATGAATCATCCATTATGGATCAGGCTATTTTTAGAAGGGATGAAATCTGGTTTGTAGAACGTAACGCAGAAAATGCAAGCTCTATTTATTCCTTAGATCGTTTCAAGGAGAGGTATGATAAAGTGTTGAGCAAGGCATATCTGGAAGGAAGATATGGTGCGATACCGGTATTTTCAACATTCGACTTTAGAGAGGAGGAGTAGCCTTGGCTCCAGTAAGAAGTTATACGAATTGGAATAGCAGAACTACAGATGAAGAAGAACAGATTGAGCCTTATCGTAAGTACTTTTTCATATGTGAGGGTGCAAATACTGAAACATGGTATTTCAAAAAGTTAATTGATATCCGAAAAGAGTTAAATATTCATCCATTGATCGATATCCGGTTACTTGAAAAAACAGAGGGAGACAGGGATATTTCATTTCCAAGACGTTTGATTGAATTTGCAGAAAATCAGAAAGAAAATTCAGAAATAGCATTTGATAAAGAACGGGATAAGATGATTGTTGTATTTGATGGAGATATTTTTGAAGAGAAAGTACTTGATTATGATGAATTGGTAGCAGAAGGTGAAAAGAATAATATATTAGCGGTCAGCAATCCGGCATTTGAATTGTTCCTGCTGTTGCATTATGAAAACTCATACGAAGATGATATTGAGCCAAATGCTGAACAGATTATCCAGAATGAAAAAGATGGACATCAGACATTTATCTATAAGTTGTTACTTGCCAGAACAGGAATCAATCCAAAGAAGAATTCCTCAATTGGAGAACTGGCGAAGAATATAGAGATTGCTATTGAACAGGAAAAGAAAATCAATGAAGATATTCATCAGTGTAAAGGACAGATTACGTGTAATATAGGTCGGATTATTGATGAGATTCGGAAGGATGATGGAAGATAAATTATAAAATCAATAGTAAAACCAAAGGTGAATATCTGTTTTGAATCCGAGCGTAAAGTGAATTCAATTAATGTATTGCCTCAAAATTCTTATAATAAGCGTAATTAAAACCTAAGTAATAGAATCTTTAAAGCAAATATGCTAAAATAAGAAAAAAATTACTTATGTTTTGGAGTCGGAATATGGGGAATAAAAAGGTAGTCAAGAAAACGAATATTAGTAATACACATGTTCCAGATAAAGTATATGCTTATATGATACAATCGCATCATATGTTGTATGAATTGTTAAATTGTGAAAAGGGAGACAGTGTAAGTGTAGAAGTCTTTGATGATGTTGGTGTGGAACATCCAGATGGAAGTCGGGATGCTATTCAGTTGAAAAGTGCATTATCAAATAGAAATCCTGTTTCAAATAAGGCTATTGATTTATGGAAAACAATGTATAATTGGATGCTTTCTGCAGAAACAGGAGAATTGGATCCGGAAAATACAAAGTATATATTATTTATTAATGTTAATAAAAAAGGAACTATTGTTGATAAATTTCATTCAGTGAAATCTACAGAAGAAGCTATTGATGCGTGGAATAAGACAAAAGAAATATTTTATGATGAGGAAGGGAAGCTAAAAGAAATAGGAGAAGAATGTAGAAAATATGTTGAGTATTTTTATAAAGATGAAAAAAAAGATTTGGCTTTAAAAATAATTGAAAAATTTAAATATAAGAAGTGTATTGAGGATTATACAATTACAGTTAGGAATGAGTTTAACAAATCTGGAATTCCAGAGGATATTATTGATCCTATTTATGTAGGAATTATCGGGTGGATAGACATTAAAGTAACAAAAATGGTAGAGGCTGGACAACCAATCGCTATATCTTTAGAAGATTACCAAAAACAATTAAGAGCTTTATATCGAGAATACAATCAAAAGCATAGTCTTATGACTTATTCTGTAGAACCAAGTGATCAAGAAATTGAACAAGAATTTCAGAAAAAGAGAGTATATATTGAACAGTTAGATATTATCGATTGCGATTATACTGAAAAGGTAGAGGCTATTAATGATTATCTAAGAGCAGCGATTGATCGGGCTACATGGGCGGAAAATGGAGACATAAGTATGCAAAGTATTCAAACATATGAATCCAATTTGAAGCGCACATGGAAGTTACAAAAAAGAATAGTTATGCTCGAAAAAAAGAATGAATCATCTGAAGATCAAGGTAAAATGATATATTATAAATGTCAAGATAAAAATGTAGAAATGGATTCAGTATATGTGCCAGATTTTTTTAAAAATGGATGTTATCATGCTTTAGCAAATAATTTAGAAATTGGTTGGCATCCGCAATATTCGGAGTTAATCAAGGAGGAAAGTGATAGTTGGGAAATTTAGTTAAGGAATTTTACAATATTCAAAATCCGGCATTAAGTGCATATTTGCTTTCAAGATTTTCATTAGGATATATGGAAGAAAATCAAGATATGGCACCAATGCCATTGTTATTTATAGTGCTGCCGATGATGTATAAAAAAGAAATTGTGGATTTTATAGCATCAACACAAAAGAAATCTGGATTGCGTTTTTTCGCTGATAAATTCACTGAAAAAAAGAATAGTAATAAGGACCTGATTCTCCAAATTCAAAATACCAGTCAACGATACAAGGTAATGACATTAGAAGCTATTGGAATAGGGATGTCTGGAAAAATATTTGAGATTCAAAAAGATGCATATGTTTTGCCGTTAGAGGATAATATTAGTAGTTTTAAAACAAAGTCCAAAGAATTAGAAAAAATGGGAAAAGCTGCCGAAAAATTAGGAATATGGTGTTCAAGATTGACATTGATGGAAATTTCTCAAATTTTGAAAGTGAGGTTTTAAGATGTATTTTCAAGTTGAAAAGATAATATTATGGTCAAAAAAAGTACAGTATTCCTATAAAACTGTAAATTTTTGTTGTGATAAAATAAATGTAATTACAGGTGCTTCAAGAACAGGTAAATCAGCAATTATTCCAATAATAGATTATTGCCTAGGTGATGGACAATGCCAGATACCTGTTAATACAATAAGAGATGCTTGTTCTTGGTTTGGTATCATCGTAAAAATTGATGAGAAAAAATTATTGTTGGCCAGAAGAGAGCCAGGACAACACAAGGTAACAGATGATATGATGTTAATGGAAGGCGAAGAGATAGAGATACCTGAGATTCCAGGGAAAAATACAACATGTAAGAATGTCCGCAGATATTTAGATGAGTTAGCAAGAGTTACATTCTTAGAGCTTAATCAAGATGAATTTAACGGGTTTACAGATAGGCCATCTTTTAGAGATATGATGGCTTTTTGTTATCAAACACAAAATATAGTGGCTAATGCTAATACCTTATTTTATAAAGCAGATACAATGGAGCATCGTACAAAACTTATTAATATTTTTCCTTACATTTTGGGGGCAATTACACCTGAGATTTTAGCTAAACGGCAAGAATTGAATGAATTGCAAAAGAAATTGAAGAGAAAAGAACGCGAACTTCAAAAAATGCAAGAAGTGTCCGAAAAATGGCGTATTGAAATAGGTAGTTGGATTAATGCTGCAAAAGAAATAGGATTAATAGATGCAAAATATTCTACAGATACGCTTGATTTTGATGCACAAATGAATTTGTTGAAAAGAATATCACAAAAAAGTAGTGAAGATACTGTGATATTAAAAGAGAATGTAGAAGCGGCATCTAAAGAAATTATATCGCTTAGAAAACAAGAAAATCGAATATCAATGGAGTTGTCAAAATATAAAAGTCGATATATAGAGATGACTCAATTTATAGATAGTATTGATGAATACAGGAAAACATTAACAATACAAATTGATCGATTAAGTATATCAAAATGGTTGAATGAATTAATAAGTCAAAATGAAATTTGTCCGTTTTGCGGTAGCAAACATAATGTTGATGGTCAAATGAGGGAGCTAATTGGAAATTTAGAGGATTTAGAAGAAGAGTCGGAGGAAATCGCAGAAATTCCGGTAGCATTTGAAAGAGAGTATTCTATTGTACAAGGAAAAATATCCGAATTGACAGAGAGACTTGGGGCAGTTCAAAAGAGTATTAAGATTCAAAATAATAAGAAAGATGAGACATATAATCAAAAATATACATTGGAAAGTGTGTCCAGGTTTTTAGGAAAGCTTCAGTATGCAGAAGAAACATATAGAGCAATAGGCTATGATGGTGAGTTACAAGAAGAAATTTCTGAATTACAAAAGAAAATCATTGTATTACAGAATGAAATTAATGAGGGAGGCATAAGGAAAAGATTTGCGTCTGCATTGGAGAATATTGAGTTGAAAATAATGAAATTATTACCTTTGCTAGATACGGAAAGACCAGAAGATAGTGTTAAAATTGATTACAAAAATCTTACAATAACTGTTACAAGTAAATCTGGAAGAAAAGATTATTTATGGGAAATAGGTAGTGGTTCTAACTGGCTATCTTATCATATTTCTGTATCATTAGCATTTCAGATGTTTTTTGCAGAGAAAAAGTATTCGCCAATTCCGCAGTTTATTGTATATGATCAGCCTAGCCAAGTATATTTTCCTAATAAGGCAGCGCAAAAAGAAGAGGATAAAGATGTAGATCCTCATTTGGAAGACGAAGATATTTTAGCTGTAAAAAAGATTTTTGAAGCAATGTCTGAAGCCATGGAAAAGACGAAGCACCGGATGCAGATTATAGTATTGGAGCATGCGGATGAATCGGCATGGGAAGGAGTTAGTAATATGCATTTGGTTGAAGAGTGGAGAGGCGAAAATAATAAATTGATTCCAAATGAATGGTTGGATTAAAAAGAGGTATAATAATTATCTTGAATAAAATAATATAATACATAGCCAGATGGTTCCAACCAAAGGAATCACCTGGCTATTTTCATGCCCGGATATTATTCCCAATAATATCAATCCAAGGCAGGAAAGGAGATGAAAATTATGCCATATATACCACTATCAGTCGTGCAGGAGGTCAAGCGGATGGACTTGCTCACATACCTGAAAAATTATGAACCATACGAATTAGTTCACTTTTCAGGCAACACCTACACTACCAGAACACACGACAGTTTGAAAATATCAAATGGGAAATGGATGTGGTGGAGTCAGAGAACCGGTGGAAGATCAGCACTGGATTATCTGATCAAAGTAAGAGGATACAGTTTTTTAGAGGCGGTTGAATTGCTTGCAGAACGGGCAAATATTCAGCCGCCTCTTTCTGTATCTGAGAATGTTCCGATGGAGAAACAGTTGCTGTTGCCAAAGAAGAATCAAGATGATCAAAAAGTGATCACGTATCTTTCTGGACGTGGGATTGATAAGGAAATCATTCAGTTTTGCTTAGAGTCTGGAAGAGTTTATGAAAGTGCATTTCATCACAACGCGGTGTTTGTGGGGATGGATGAGAAAGATAATCCGAAATATGCAGCCATTAGGGGAACCGGTACCAGTTTTATCGGAGAAGCAAATGGAAGTGATAAGAACTATTCTTTTTCTATTTTCACAGAAAGATCATGTGATACGGTGCATCTGTTTGAGTCAGCCATTGATCTGTTATCTTATGCGACATTGTTGAAATTGGACGGGAAGGAGTGGAGAAAAGAACATTTATTGTCACTGGCAGGTGTCTATCAGCCAGCAAAAGAAATTGAAAAAAGTAAAGTCCCTGCTGCGTTGGCAAGAGCACTAAAAATACATCCAGAGGTGAAGACAATCGTTCTGCATTTGGACAATGACCGTATTGGAAGACTTGCCACAAAAGCAATTTCTACAGTACTTCCGAAGCAATATCAGGTAAAAGATGTACCGCCAAAACAAGGAAAAGATTACAACGATCGGGTCTGCATCAAGTTAAATCTGGCAATTACAAAGCGGGAAAAAAGCACGAAAAAGAGTATGTCTGTTCATGAAAAATATGAGAGATAGAAGGTGAAAAAAGATATGAAAATTGCAAGATATGAACTGAAGGTTGTGCATAAGAAAGAGTTGATTTTGACGATGGAAGACGATGTAGACAGCGAAGAACTGCTGAGGATTTTTCTGGAAACACAGTTGAAAGAAGAAAAAGAACAGGATGAATTGCTTGGAATTATTGCTGAAAAAGTGTCAGAAGAAGACTGTACGGAGCAGTGTGGAAGTTGTCAAAAGTATTGTCCGGCAAGTGAAGAATGCATGGGCAACTGATGAAAATGTACGATGCATAGATTGTGAATATTTGTGTGAAACTTGCGGGATTTGTGAACTGAAAAAATAAAAAAAGCAATTGTTTTTTCGGCAAGTAAATCTTCTGATACCCGGAACAGTGAGACGGGTGCAGAAGAATACACAATACCAGCAAGCAACGCCTTTGGATTGCCATACAGGTTTCCTGTCTGTCAGTCCGGCGGCAGCTTGTCAGGGAGAATCCCTGAAACCCTCAGAAAATGGAAAAGGAGAAAGTAACAATGTTGAAGTTTATTTGTGGAGTATTAGTAGGTGGCATCATAGGAGTTGTGATGATGTGCCTGTTGCAGATTAACAAGATTCAGTAGACGAAAAGAAAGGAGATACAAGATGCAGGTTGAAGTATCCGTGAAAGACAAGAAGAAAGCAGAAAAACGGTATCAGGAATATTTAAAGAAAATGAACAAGAAGAAGGGAGAACTGAAGAAATGATTGCAAAAGAAATGATAGCAGAAAAGGTGTTTGCGGAAGGTGTAGCAAAGGACATCCGGAATTTTCTCCCAGCTAAATATGAGAATGCAGAATTTCAGGTAATGCAGATGAATAAAAATAATGGAGTCCAGATGGTAGGAGTACAGGTAAGACTACAGGAAGAAAATGTGTGCCCAGTTGTTTATATAGAGCCGTTCTTCAATGAAATACGTTTGGGTGAACCTGTTGATAAAGTGATGAATGAAATTGCAAGATGTATGGAAGAAGCAGGCAAAGTTCCGTTTGTGCATAGCGGTATCAACCCAATGGATTATGATTCAGTGAAGGAACATCTGGCAGTGATGCTTGTGAACACGCAGGCAAACAAACGAATGTTACAGGAAATGCCTCATGAAAATATGGAAGATCTGTCGGCTATTTGTTATGTGGATTTCCCGGTAGAGTCTAACGATGGAAAAGCGACTATGAAGGTGAAAAATGAACATCTTAAGATGTGGAATGTGGATGCAAAGGAACTGTTCCAGCAGGCCAGAGCGAATACACAGCCTGTAAATACACCAATTCTTCAGTCAATGGACGAAATGTTGTTGAGTATTTTTAATGAAGAAGGACATGCGACAAACCTGTTAGATGAAAATGTCGATTTTGGACTTCGTTCACATGATATGTTGTATGCACTTACGAATGTAGAAAAACAATATGGGGCATCTATGATCACGCAGCCAGAAGTTTTAAATAAATTGGAACAACTTTTTCCAGAAGGATTTTATGTTTTACCGTCATCTGTGCATGAAGTTCTGATCGTTCCGGATAATGGAGAGATGGAACCGAAAATGCTTGGTGAAATGGTACGGGAAGTAAATAAAAATGAAGTGGAACGACAGGAAGTTCTCTCAGACAGAGTTTACAGCTACGATAAAGAAAAACACCAGATTCGTCAGGAACCAGATTCTATACAGAAAGTAAAGGAGATGGAGCGTTGAGAAAACGTAATGTAGCAATCCTTTTCCGGTTGAACAAAAAAGAAGCAGAGGCATTGGATAAGAAAGTAAAGAAAAGCGGACTGAACCGGGAAGCTTACCTGAGACAGTTGATTTCTGGTGTTGTTCCAAAAGATGCACCGCCACCAGATTATTATTCGATGATGCGGGAACTTCATAAGATTGGAAATAACTTAAATCAGATTGCACAGAAAGCACATGTGTTAAATGTAGTAGATGTGCAGCGTTATGATCAGGAAGTGAGGAAGTTCGATGAAGCAGTCCATAAGATTACAGAAGCAGTGATACTTCCGGAGAAAAATGAATCATGGCAGTGACATCAATCTGGAGCATCAAAGGTTGGATTGGAAAAGTAATCAATTATGCGGAAAATCCAGATAAGACCAAAGAACAGACGAACCAAGAACTGATTTCAGAAAATGAAACCGGGCAATTACAGGGGCTTAATGATGTAATTACCTATGCGGTAAATGCAGAAAAGACCAGACGGGGACAATCTGAATCTATGGAAATGGAACTTGCCGGAGAAGCGGAAGAACTGATGGAACAGTATGTATCCGGAGTTAATTGTGCACCGACAACTGCCAGAGAAGAAATGATTGCAGTGAAAAAGCGTTTTGGAAAGGAGGGTGGGATTGTAGCATTTCATGGATACCAGTCTTTTGCACCGGGAGAATGTAATCCGGCAATGGCACATGAGATTGGAAAGAAGCTGGCAGAAAAATTGTGGGGCAGTCAGTATCAGGTATTGATTGCGACTCATTTGGATAAGGCGAATCATCTGCACAACCATTTTGTGGTGAACTCAGTTTCATTCATTGATGGGAAAAGATACCACAGGACAAATCAGGATTACCGGGATATGCGGATGGTGTCAGACCGTTTATGTAAAGAATACCAGTTATCGGTTGTGAGGCAGCCAGAACAGGGAAAAGGAAAACATTATGCCGAGTGGCAGGCAGAACAGGATGGGAAGCCGAGTTATCACAGCATGGTAAAGGCAGATGTTGACGAGGCAATCCGAAAGGCGAGGACTGAAAAACAGTTCTTTTTTTATTTGCGGGAAAAAGGATATTCTTTTAAGTTCGGGAAAGACATTACCATTCGTCCGGAAGGGCGGGAGCGTGGTCTGAAGTTAAAGCGGAATTTTGGAGAGAATTATTCACTGGAAGCAATTAGGGTTCGGATTCTGGAAGAAAATGAATTACCTGTCGAGAAGAAAATTCCGGTTCAGAGGCATTACCGGATTCGGGTATCCGGCAACTTCAAGCAGACAAGAAAGATCGGAGGACTTCGGGGACTGTATCTGCATTACTGTTATCTTTTGGGAATCCTGCCGAAGAATCGCCCATCAATATCTGCCAAACAGGTGCATGTATTGTTCCGGGAGGATTTATTAAAACTGAATACCATTTCAAAAGAGACGAAGCTGCTCTGCCATTATCACATTGATACTGCGGAGCAGTTTTTTTCGTTGAAAGAAAGTTTACAGAAGAAAATGGAGCAGTGTGTGGAGGAGCGGAAACACCTGCGTTATAAGATCCGGGCAGACAGACCGGAAGAAGAAATACAGGAAATGAAGGAGCAGATAAAAGTTCTAACAGAGAAAATTGGAACGCTCAGAAAGGAGGCAGCACTTTGTGATGGAATCGCCGCACGTTCCAAGGTAATCGAAGAAAAATTTAAGATGGTGCGAGAAGAAAAAGAGAAGAAGGAGGAACAAAGCCATGAACACATCAGGCGAAGCCGCTGACCAGGTGGTGCGAATGTCGTTGGAAGTCGGTGAAGTAGCATTGAAGATCAGTGGTACAGGAGCGAAGCATCTGGCAGTGATGCTGTATGCAGTCTTAAAAGAGAAGAAAAAGACAAAAGGCAGAGTAAGACTTGAAACACTGGTCAAATCGGGTAGACCACTGACGGTATTTTCAGTGAAAGAAAGTGATCTGAAGCAGTTTGTGCAGGAAGCAAAACGATATGGCGTGTTGTACTGTGCAGTCCGAAATCCAAGAGGAAGCAGTGACGGATTGGTAGATGTGATTGTAAAGGAAGAAGATGCACCAAGAATCAACCGTATCGTAGATAGATTCCAGTTTGCATCTGTAACAGAAGCAGCGAAGATTAAGACGGAAATTGAGCGGACACGTGCAGAAAAAGCAAAAGCCGGAAAATCAGAGAAGCAGGAAAAGAAGCCGGAAAAAGTACAGGTTCAGCAAGAAAAACAGGGACAGGCAGAGCCGGAAAAAGATTATCCGCAGAAATCCAAGGAGGATCAGCTTATGGACGAGTTGTTTGGAGAGTCGGTGAAGAAAGAGGGTAAGGAGCAAAACCCCTCTTTGGCAAAGACGACCAAATCCCGTCTGTCCGAGCCTACCTCAAAGAAGCAAGAGAAAACCGCAGAGGGTACTTCTAAGTTATTTACCCCGGAAAAACCAGAGAAACCATCGGTCAGAAAGGAACTTCGGGAAATACAGAATGCAAGGAAGAAAGAAGCGGAGCGGCGTGAGAATAGAAATGATCCGGTGAGAAATCAGGGAAATAAAGACCGGAATCAGATTCGCCACCAGCAGCCACAACAGAAACGAAAACCAAGGAAAGGGAAAGAGAGGTAAATTTTATGGATAATAGTTTTGATTCTTTATTAAATGCATCGGCTGTACCACAGGATGAAAAGGTACAGGCATTTATTGCAGAAAGCAGAAATAACAGGAATCGCTGCTATGAGTTGTCAGAGCAGGTAACCGCACAAGTGGCAACGGATGGGAAAATGCTGCAGAAGTATCTGGATGTACAGAGTACCTTTGATCGATATGCTACCAATAATGCACTTCTGATTCTGGCACAAAGACCAGATGCACAGAAATTAGGTGACTATGGATACTGGAGAGATCATGGATTTTATTTAAAACGTATGGAACGACAGAATCCAGTTCTGATTTTAGAGCCGGGAAAAACATATAAGCGTGAAGATGGTACAGTTGGAAATTATTATAATGCGAAAAAGCTATATGATATTTCTCAGACAACAATGTCCGATACTACAATTCAAAAGTCAGAATATGAAGAACATGATTTAATCCGGGCGTTAGTCAGTACCCCTCCGGTAAATATTGTTGCAGCAGAACCAGAACAGATGCCGGATGAAAAAGGAGCATTTTTTAAACCGGAAGAAGGTTGTATTTATGTAAGAAAAGGGATGAGTGCACAGGAAATCTTTCAGAATCTTGTGCCGGAATTGTTATTTGCCGGATATGCGGATGGAAATCCACACTATGATAAAAATGAAGATGCATTTCATGTATCGTGTGCGTCTTATATGTTGTGTAAAAAATATGGAATGGATACCAGTCGATATAATTTTTTACATGCACCAGAGTTTTTTGAAAAAATGGAGACTCAGGAAGTGAGAGTGGAACTTTCCAGAGTCAGAGATGCAGCGAATGCAATTTCTGCAAGAATGGCAAAGGTACTGGATCAGAATCGGAATGCAACTTACCGACAGTCAGAGACTGAAAAAACCGGGCAAGACAGTTCTGAAAATGTGAAAGATAAGAAAGAAAATCCAGAGCCTGAAAAGAAAGAACAGAAATCCAGAGGACAACATAGAAAAGAAGCACGCTAGAAAAATTAGGGAAAGGAGAATGCAAAATGAGCAGTGATACGATTACGTTAGAACTGGATAAATATGAGAGCGGTGTAGTGTTCCATTCCCTGAAGGACAAGCGGAATCAGATGCTGAAAGAGGGAAAAGATACGGAGCTTGTCGATGACGTCTTAATGAAAGTCATAGAGAAAATCGAAGTACCGTCGGATAAGGTCAAGAGAGGACGCAGAAGCCATGAAGAACGATGATGAGCAGAGTGGTTTGATACTAGCAGTGATTGGAATTATCCCGGTTATCTGGTTTGCGTTACTTGTCGCACCTTATCTTTCGTCTGGTCTTATGGGGATTCTGGATGGAGTCCCGGAAGCGATGAACCATCCGTTTTCCGTTCAGTTATGTGGGGACAGTGAAAAAACTGTCCTTATTTTTTTGCTGTCTTACGGTATGGGAATTGGGATTTATCTTTCTACCAAGAAACATTACCGACGAGGTGAAGAACATGGCTCTGCCAAATGGGGGAATGTGAAGAAAATCAATCGCAGATACAGGGAGAAGCGATTTACAAAAAATAAGTTGCTGACTATGCATGTACGAATCAGCTACAATATGCGGAAGCATATGCGAAATTTGCTGACGGTTGTGATCGGTGGTTCCGGTTCCGGAAAGACGAGGTTTTTTGCGAAAGTAAATTTGCTCCAGGCGAATACGTCATTTGTAGTTTTAGATCCCAAAGGGGAAAATCTGAGAGATACCGGGTATCTTCTGGAAGAAAAAGGTTATGAAGTAAGAGTGCTTGACCTGATCAATATGGAAAAGAGCCATTGCTATAATCCGTTTGTATATCTGAAGGACGATAACGATGTGCAGAGATTGGTAACGAACCTGTTCAAAGCGACTACACCAAAAGGCAGTCAGTCTAACGATCCATTCTGGGATACCGCAGCTTCTATGCTGTTGCTGGCACTGATTTTCTTTCTGAGATATGAAGCACCGGAAGAAGAACAGAATTTCCCGATGGTAATGGAAATGCTTCGTGCCGGAGAAGTCAGAGAGGACGATGACCAGTACCAGTCACCGCTTGATGAATTGTTTGAGCGGTTGGAAATGAAGAACCCGGAACATATCGCAGTAAAGTATTACAAAGATTATCACTCTGGTAGTGCCAAGACATTAAAATCCATTCAAATCACATTAGCCGCAAGACTTGAGAAATTCAACTTATCCAGTCTGGCAGCACTGACTGCAACAGATGATTTAGACCTGCCATCACTGGGAGAGCGGAAAGTGGCTTTATTTGCGTTAATCCCGGACAACGACACCAGTTACAACTTTCTGGTGTCAATTTTATATACCCAGTTATTTCAGCAGTTGTTCTATCTGGCAGACCATAAATATGGTGGAAGACTTCCGGTTCATGTGCATTTCCTCATGGACGAATTTGCAAATGTTTCACTGCCTGATGACTTTGATAAGATTCTGTCCGTTATGCGTTCCAGAGAAGTGTCAGTCAGTATTATTTTGCAGAATCTGGCACAGTTAAAGGCATTGTTCGAAAAGCAGTGGGAAAGCATTATGGGAAACTGTGACGAATTTTTATATTTGGGTGGCAACGAGCAGGGGACGCATAAATATGTCAGCGAACTTCTGGGAAAGGCAACGATTGACACGAATACCTATGGAAAGTCAACGGGACATTCCGGGAACTATTCCACCAATTATCAGAATACAGGGCGGGAGCTGATGACACCCGATGAAGTTCGCATGTTGGATAACCGATATGCGATTCTTTTTATTCGTGGAGAAAGACCAATTTTAGACGAGAAATTTGATATTTTAAAGCACCCCAATGTGGGACTTACAACTGACGGAAACGGAAAACCATATCTGCATGGAGCAGTTGACCGGGCAGTGGCAAGTATTTCACTGGGAGACAGCTTGGAAGGCGAGTTCACAGATGATTCTCTGGAAGTGGAAGATTATGAATTATTATCCGATGAAGATCTGGAAGAAATCATTCAGAAATATCAGTAAATCCAAGAAAAATATATAGGAGGCTATCAAAAAAATGAAGTTAGATATGCGAAAGAAGCAGGAGAAGAAAGAAACAACAAAATCAACGAAGAAGCTGCCAATGACAGCAAAAATGAAACGTGCCATGGCAGTGTATATTGCAATGGTACTGATTATGACAGCAGGAGCAAGTACCGTATTTGCGGCAGACGATCCACTGACCGTTATCAATAATCTGTCCACGTTTATCTTTGGACTGATTCGTGCCATCGGAATGATTTTGTTGGGATTTGGAATTGTGCAGGTCGGTTTATCACTGAAATCTCATGATCCAAGCCAGAGAGCGAATGGATTCCTGACACTTGCAGGCGGTGTTATTATTACATTTGCAAAAGAAATCCTGAATCTGATTACAGGTTAAGAAGAATAGGAAATAAGGAAACGGGACGGTGCAGGCCCGAAAGGAATCGCACCGCCCAGGCTAAGACAGGAGGTGTTTAGAAGGTGTCAGATAACTGGGTAGTACAGAACTTGCAAAATGCCTTGGATACCTGGAACAGCAAACTTGCAGAAATCTGGCAGATACTCACACAGTCACCGGAAACCTTTAAGGGTGGCGGTATCTGGCAGGTGATTGTGCAGATCCATGGAGCATTGCAGGCAATCGGCTATGCTTTGTTAGTGCTTTTCTTTGTAGTCGGAGTGGTCAAAACTTGTGGAAGTTTTACAGAGGTAAAAAGACCGGAACATGCATTGAAAATTTTTATCCGTTTTGCGATTACAAAAGGCGTAGTCACGTATGGACTGGAGCTGATGATGGCATTATTCAATATCATACAAGGAGTGACCAGTACGATTATGCAGACCGCAGGATTTGGAAGTACGGAAGATACCGTTTTACCGGACGAAATCATAGAAGCGGTAGAAGATTGTGGATTTTTTGAAAGTATTCCTCTATGGGCGGTGACGTTGATCGGTGGACTTTTTATTACAGTTCTGAGCTTCATTATGATTATGAGTGTATATGGAAGATTTTTTCGATTGTATCTTTACACAGCGATTGCACCGATTCCATTATCTTCATTTGCAGGAGAGCCGAGTCAGAATATCGGAAGAAGTTTTTTGAAGTCATACGCAGCAGTGTGTCTGGAGGGAGCAATCGTGGTACTTGCCTGCATTATATTTTCATTGTTTGCATCATCACCGCCAGTTGTCAATCCAGATGCAGCAGCAGTCACTATGGTGTGGAGCTATATTGGAGAGTTGATTTTCAATATGCTTGTACTGGTCGGTGCGGTGAAGATGTCAGACAGGGTAGTGAGGGAAATGATGGGATTGTAAAAAGGACGCCCGAAAGCATCCTTAAAATTTATTCTACAATGTTGTTGCTATTGTTATACCGCATATTCCCCTGAGAATCAAAATGAACAGAATCTAAAGGAATCCCTCTTTGTCTGGCACGAGAAATCTGGAAGGACATATCGTCTTTCATAACTTTGTAGTATTGATGTTCCTGCCATTTGCGTCGCAGAGCAAAAATCCAGCTGAGAACAGAAAAGGCAGTCAGCAGATAGAGGATTGCAAATGCAAGTTTCTCATGAGTTGCTGCCCATGGATTCAGAATCGTGGAAACAGCAAGGAAGTATAACAGCGGTAAGGTCAGATTTAATCTGGCAGCAATCCGAAACAGCAGAGAAATCAGGAATAGAGCAACGGTAACAACAAGTGAAATCATAACAGTGATTGGCATAGGTCAGTCCCCCTTTCATTTACCCAAAGTGTAACAGAACAGGAAAAATATAACAAATGTGCGATTTGGAGGTGTATCGTTTTGGAAGTAAAAATTAACAAGGAAATCAGGAATTACACAGAGGCAATCTTTTTCGGGTTGTCCCTGAGACAGTTTATCTTTTCAGTATTAGCCTGCGGGATTGCCGTCGGGCTTTATTTTTTGCTTCATCCATACATGAGTATGGAAACAGTGAGCTGGATTTGTGTATTGGAAGCTGCCCCTTGTGTGGTGTTTGGATTTGTAAAATACCATGGAATGACAGCAGAGCAGTTTATCTGGGCATGGATTAAATCAGAAATCCTGATGCCGAAAAAACTGGTGTTCCGGTCAGAAAATCTTTATTTTGATGCAGTAGAACCAGTCATTAAAAAATATGAGAAAGAAAGTCTGAAGAAGGAGGGACGCAAGAAAAATGATAAAAACGCTGAGTAATATCTTCAAGCAGGATAAAGAAAAATTTGTAATTCCAAGAAGCGTACAGCAGGTAATTCCCATCGAGACCATCTGGTCAGAGGGGATTTTTAAAATCGGGAGAAATAAATTTGCACGTACTTATAAATTTACCGATATTAACTATGCAGTGGCGAGCAAAGTTGATAAGGAAACAATGTTCCTGGAATATATGGATTTATTAAATTCGTTCGATTGCGGTGGAACAACAAAAATAACGATCAATAATCGTCGCTTGAATAAAGTGGATTTTGAAAAAGCAATCCTGATTCCGATGCAGGAGGACGGACTGGATTTATACCGGAAAGAGTATAACAACATGCTTTTAGATAAGGCAACCAGTTCTAATAGTATGGTGCAGGAAAAATATGTGACAGTATCCTGCTATAAGAAAACGATCGAAGAAGCAAGAACTTATTTTGCGCGAGTGACAACAGAGCTGAACAGCCATTTTGCAAGACTGGGTTCCAAATGTGCAGAGGTAAATGGAGAAGATAAGTTACGGATTCTGCATGATTTTTACCGTACCGGAGAAGAATCGGGTTTCCATTTTGATATTCAGGAGAGTATGAGAAAAGGGCACAGCTTCAAAGATTATATCTGCCCGGATACTTTTGAGTTTGAAAAAGACTATTTCCGCATGGGAGATCGTTATGGAAGGGTACTTTTTCTTCGGGAGTATGCTTCTTATATTAAAGACGATATGATAGCAGAACTGACCGACATGAACCGGAATCTGATGTTGAGCATTGATGTGATTCCTGTCCCGACTGATGAAGCAGTACAGGAAGTGGAAAAACGTCTGCTTGGCGTGGAGACAAATATCACAAACTGGCAGAGACGGCAGAATGCCAACAATAACTTTTCCGCAGTGATTCCTTATGACTTGGAACAGCAGAGAAAAGAAAGTAAAGAGTTCATGGACGATCTGACTACACGTGACCAGCGTATGATGTTCGGTGTACTGACTATGGTGCATACTGCAGAATCGAAAAAGCAGCTTGACGCAGATACGGAAACACTTCTGACCATTGGACGGAAAAAGTTATGCCAGTTTTCAGTTTTGAAATTTCAGCAAATGGACGGACTAAATACAGCACTTCCCATCGGACACCGAAAGATTCCGGCAGTCCGCACGCTGACATCGGAGAGCGTGGCAGTGTTGATGCCATTCCGGGTGCAGGAGATTATGGACGCAGGCGGCATCTATTGTGGAGAAAATGCAATCTCTCACAACTTAATCATGTGCAATAAAGAAAAACTCTTGAACCCGAACTCATTCCTTTTGGGTGTGCCGGGAAGTGGAAAATCCTTTAATGCAAAAATGCAGATTGTATTCCTGGCACTGGCAACGCAGGACGATATCCTGATTTGTGATCCAGAGCGAGAGTATGCATCGTTGGTTGAAGCAATGGGCGGAGAAGTGGTTCGTATTGCTGCAGGAAGCAGGGACCACATCAATGCAATGGATATGGTAGACGGATATGGAGATGGCGTTGATCCGGTAATTGAGAAGTCACAGTTTATCTTATCTTTGTTTGAGCAGTTGGATAAAAAAGGAATCAATGCAAAGGAACGTTCCATTATTGACCGATGTGTGGGAGAAGTTTATGAGGAATATCAGCATGGCGGAGCAGTGCCGACTTTGCGGGTGCTGCGTGAAAAATTTTTAGAACAGGAAGAACCGGAAGCACAGGATTTGGCACTGGTATCAGAATTATTTACCAATGGAAGTCTGGACGCATTTGCACATGAAAGTAATGTTGATGTGAATAACCGTATCATGGTATACGACATTCTGGATTTAGGAAAACAGTTAAAGACCATGGGACTTCTGGTAATCACTGATGCAATGTTGAACCGGGTAACGGAGAACTGGAAACAGGGAAAGCGAACCCATATTTTCTTAGACGAGTTTCATGTAGTATTTGAAAATGAGTATTCCGGAGCATTTTTTAACTCTGCATGGCGAAGATTTCGTAAGCGTAATGCATTCCCGACAGCAATCACACAGAACGTGGAATATCTGTTAGATTCTGTTCTTGCAAGTACGATGATTTCCAACAGTGAGTATATCGTGATGCTTAATCAGGCAGAGCCGGACAGAGCAAAGTTGGCGACACTTTTGAATATTTCTACAGAGCAAATGGGATATATCACAAATGCAGATGCCGGTTGTGGTCTGGTGAAATATGGAAGTTCGCTTGTACCGTTCGTCAATAGATTCCCAACCAATACAAGATTGTATAAATTGATGACCACAAAGCCGGGAGAGGACAGTATCAACCGAGGAAGAATGTAACTTCAATAATCAATTTAAGAGAATGGCACTGGAAAACGTCACAATTTGTGGCGTTTTTTAGTGCCGGAAAAGGAGAGAAATATGTCAGAAATCAGATTTTCATCAAAGGAACACGAAAAGTTTTTTTATCAGATGTTAGCAAAATGCGGAAAACATGACAGTTATTACAGTTCATTTTTCTATTGTGTGGGAATTTCTGAAGATACCAGAAACCATGTTGACCGCATGTTTGATTTTAAGGAGCGTTTGATTAAACCGGAAGCACTGCATGAAGGGTGGCAGACAGGCGGTTCGGCACGATTGACCAGACTGGCTTTCAACTTGTGGAATGGATATGTGGAGAAGGGAGAAGAAAGTCTGTCTACCCCATACGAGATGTTCGATTGTGGCTATGCACCATATTTTTATGAAGCAATCCGCATGAAGTATCCGGAATACTGCCGGGAACTGCCACAGGTGAGCAAAAAAGAAACTAATCATGAACGCTAGATAAAGATTCAAATGGAGAAAAGCGATGGATCGTAAGATAAAAACACGCCAAGTCCATAAGGATATTAAAGTATTAGATAAGACGGTTACAGTGACAGACCATATTAAGCAGTCCTATGTCAGAACAAAAGAAAATGTCATGCAATCGACAGAAAGACCTAATGACAGAGAGAATAATCCAGTGGGGTATGCAGAAGATGCGGCCAGCGAGTATGCTGACCGCATCTTTCACAAAACAGGGCATCAGGTACGCAGACAGGCAGGAAAGATTATTGAACGGAAGAAAGAGAAAGCTTCTGTTTCTTCGACAGGCGAAGAAACAGTTTACCAGCCGAAAGAACAAATACGACCAGTACCGTCTTCAGGCGAAGAAAAGGCACAGGAGCAGGGGAAAGAACTTGCTGTCAAAAAAATCAAGACCATTGAGCGAGATAAAAGAACCATCAAGACCGGGAGAGCATCGGAACAGGTAGTAAAGAATACCGGAAAAGGTACCATCAAGACTTCTGGGAAAGCGGTCAAGACTGCAGAACAAACAGCAAGGACCAGTATCAAAACATCGGAGCAGACAGCAAATGCTTCTGTCCGGGCAATGCATTATTCCATGAAAAAGGCAGAAAAAGCAATGCAGACAGCAAGACAGACAGCACGGGATACCACGATTGCAGTGAAAAAGACAGCAAAAGCGGTAACACATGCGATAAAAGCGTTGATTGAAGCTACAAAAGCATTACTGAGTGCATTGACTGCAGGTGGTTGGATTGCAGTTATGATTTTGATTATCGTCATTTTATTTGGTGGTTTTCTATGCATGACAGGTGGGGATAATTCCAGTACGGTTTCTTCCGTCAGTGCAGAAGTAGAAGCATACGAACCACTAATCCGACAGTATGCAAATCAATATGGCATTGGAGAGTATGTGGAACTGATCAAAGCCATTATGATGCAGGAATCCGGTGGGAGAGGACTTGATCCGATGCAGTGTTCAGAAGGGAGCTTTAATACAAAATACCCCAAACAGCCGAATGGAATCACTGATCCAGAGTATTCGATTTCTTGCGGAGTGCAGGAGATAAAAAGCTGTCTGGAACGTGCAGGGGTAAAAAATCCTCTGGATATGGAAAATATTAAACTGGCATTGCAAAGTTACAACTATGGAAATGGATATCTGGAATGGGCGAAAGCCAGAGGTGGATATACCCTTGCAAATGCAGCAGAATTTTCTGATATGATGGCACAGAGAATGGGGTGGAGCAGTTATGGGGACAAGCAGTATGTACCGCATGTGCTTCAGTATTATGCATTTGGAAGAATCCCGACAGGCATCGGTAATCAGGCAATCGTTCAGGTAGCAGCATCTCAGGAAGGAAAAGGCGGAACAACCTACTGGAGTTGGTATGGATTTGGAAGCCGAGTAGAGTGGTGTGCCTGCTTTGTGTCATGGTGTGCAGACCAGAGTGGTTATATCCAGAGTGGAGCTATTCCAAAATTCTCTCTTTGTTCGGACGGTGTGAAATGGTTTGAAAGTAAAGGCAGGTTCCGGGACGCCAGTTATACCCCGGCGGTAGGAGATATTATTTTCTTTGACTGGGGGAATAATGGAACGATTGACCATGTTGGAATTGTAGAGAGTGTCAGTGGTGGAACCGTCAATACCATAGAAGGTAACAGTGGAGATAAAGTGGCAAGACGAAGTTACAGTATCGGAAGTAGTAATATTTATGGATATGGTGTTCCGGCATATTAAAAGGCAGGAGAAAAAGTGTGATAGTCTAATGGTGAATCTGGAGTATACAATTCCTGAAAATAGACTTGACTTTTAAATATTACAAGCGTAAGATTTAAGAAACAAAAAAATTAGAAGAAAGGAATATCTATGAAAAATAGACGAAAAAAGCAAAATATCCAAAAATCTTACGCTTGTAAGATTTTTGGGCTGATAGTAGCTATAACAGTAATTGCTGTTTCAGGAGGTGTTTTATTAAAAAGGACGATAACGGAATCACCAGAAGACACACTTGTGGAATATATGAACCATATTGAAAAAAAGGAATATGAAGTAATGTATACTATGATAGATTCAGATGAAAAAGTTTATCTGACAAAAGAAGAATACATACAACGAAATTCTAAGATATACGAAGGAATAGAGGTCAGTGACATTAAAATCAGTCATATAGCTGTGAAAGAGAAAAAAGCAGATACAGTTACGCTTTCGTATGAAACATCATGTAATACAATTGCCGGAACAATACAATTTGACAATATGGCGGAACTGAAGAAGACGAAACAGGGATATAAATTAGTATGGCAGGATAGCCTGATTTTTCCAGATTTAGAGAGTGATGATAAAATAAGTGTTACTACATCAAAAGCGGAGAGAGGAGAAATATTAGACCGAGATGGTAAAATGCTTGCAGGAAAAGGAGTAGCAACATCAGTTGGCATTATACCGGGAAAGCTGGAAGAAAGGAATGTATCTATTGAAAAAATAGCGGAGTTATTAGAGATAGATGTAGAAACAATAAATAACAAACTCACAGCAAAGTGGGTAAAAGAAGATTCTTTTGTACCAATTGAAACTATTCCGAAAGTAGAAGAAATAGATTTAATGAAAATACAGCCAGAAGAAAAGACACTTGAGGAACAGGATTGTCAGAATAAACTTTTGGAAATTCCAGGGGTTATGCTATCAGATGTGGAAGTTAGAACCTATGAGTTAGGGGAAGCAGCAGCTCATTTAATTGGTTATGTACAGTCTGTAACAGCAGAAGATTTGGAAAATCATCCAGGGGAAGGATATTCAGCTGAAAGTGTAATCGGAAGATCTGGGGTGGAAAAGTTATACGAAAAGCAATTAAAAGGAAAAGATGGTTGTGATATAAAGATTTTGGATAGTGACGGGGAAGTAAAAGAGGTTCTTGCAAGTATTTTTAAAGAAGATGGTATGGATATAAGATTAACGATAGATTCCGATTTGCAAAAATCATTATACGAGCAGTTTAAAGAAGATTCGGGGTGTTCTGTCGCAATGAATCCTTATACGGGAGAAGTATTGGCTTTGGTAAGTACCCCATCTTATGATAATAATGAATTTATACGGGGCATATCATCAGAGAAATGGACATCATTAAACGAAGATGAAAAGAAACCATTATATAATCGTTTCCGTCAAGTATGGTGTCCTGGCTCAACATTTAAACCAGTTGTGGCAGGAATTGGGTTGAAAACGGGAAGCATAGATCCAAAAGAAGATTTTGGAAATGAAGGTTTGGCATGGCAGAAAGATTCGTCTTGGGGATCTTATCAAGTGACAACACTTCATGAATATGAACCGGTTATTATGAAAAATGCAATTATCTATTCTGATAATATTTATTTTGCAAAGGCAGCTCTTAAAATTGGTAGTGAGAATTTTATGAATACTTTAAATGAAATAGGATTTAATCAGAATATGCCGTTTGAGATTGCGATGCAGGAATCAACATATTCCAATACAGATAAAATAGAAACAGAAATACAATTGGCAGATAGTGGTTATGGGCAAGGGCAGATTCTTGTAAATCCATTACATCTGGCAAGTATTTATACTTCATTTTTAAATGAAGGGAATATGATAAAATCGTATTTGAAATACAAAGAAGAAGCATCTGGTGAAACATGGATAGAAAATGCGTTTAGCAAAGAAAATGTAGAAGAAATTATGCAAGGGGTGGAAGGTGTTGTAAATGATCCGGAAGGAACCGGATATGCTGCACATCGTGACGATATTTTGCTGGCTGGAAAAACAGGGACAGCCGAGTTGAAGGCAACGAAAGAAGATACTTCTGGCAAAGAAATCGGGTGGTTTTCGGTGTTTACGGCAGATAAAAGCGTGGACAAACCAATTCTTCTTATCAGTATGGTTGAGAATGTGAAAGGAATCGGTGGAAGTGGTTATGTTGTTAAAAAGGATGCAACCGTATTGGAGGAATATTTTGAAAAATAAAAAAATTTTTACAGGGAATTATTACATATGTAAGAAAATTGCGATGATATTGATAGTTCTTATTGTTTTTACAGGATGCGGCCAAAATCGAATTACGGAAAAAGAAGAAAAGAAAGAAACCGTAGAATCTGAAATGAATGCAGAAGTAAAAAAAACAGCGCAAACTTTTCGGTCTGTTTATATGAAGGAGAAGTCGGAGTTAAATACATTAAAGGCGAAAAGAAAAATTATCAATTGTCTGGAAGAGAAAGGATATGCGGCAGTAGATTGTGATAATCAGATTGATATGGTCAATCGTGAAAAAGTAGAAGAATTTTGCAAAGCAGCGGAGAAAGAAGAACAGGCAGCAGTTGATATTGTTGTTGTATTTGATGAAGGGGAAATTATACAATATCATTTAGAGTCAATGAATGGAAAGATAAATGTTCGATTATGTCAGGTTAAATGGAAAGATAATAGTCCACAGGCTAATTATTATGATGAATATGAAGCATATGAGTGGAAATATACAGAAAAAGGATATTTGTTTCTGGAGGAATATCGCCCACCGGGATTTGATGGAGCACCGGGTGAAACTGGATTCAGAGTGCAGCCATTAGATAAAACATGCCGGGAATTGAATCGAAAATATGTTATGCCGTTGGGGTATGCACTTAATAATCTGTTGATTACAAATTGGGATAACCAGAATTATACGGAACTTGATTTTTATGATCTTTATGAAAAAATGTATTATATGAAATATGGAAAGCAAGTTCCATATGAAGCAAATTATGGTGGAGCAGAATATGAAGTTCCAGAAGATGAGTTTGAAGAGGTTATAAAGACCTATTTACCATTTAGTAATACCGAGATTGAAAAGGGAACTTTTTATAACTCTAATAATAAAACTTTTAGATACAGACCGCGAGGGTTATATGATTGTGAATTCCCATATGAGCCATATCCGGAAGTTATCTCATATGAAAAATTACAAGATGGAACATTAAAACTTACGATAGAAGCAGTATGGGAAATCAGAATGGTAGATCAGGCAATCACCAGTGAATTGATGATAAAACCTATGGAAGACGGAAGTTTCCAGTATTTATCAAATAAGGTAATCAGTTCAGATCAAAATGCAAATGCAGGGTGGTATATGCCAAGGTTAACAGAAGAAGAGTGGGAAGAGAATTACAGTAATAATTAGGGGGCAATATGAAAAGAAAAAGTATTTTGTTAGTACTTTGTATAGGAATGATTCTGACTTCCTGTGAAAGTAAGATATCGTTAAACAGCACAGATGTAAAAAATGAGAATAATCAGAAAAACACTACCATGGAAAATCCGGATAAGGGATATAATCTACCAATCGATGAAGACAAGAAAAAGGAAGTTGTGAACGATTGTGAAGAAATTATGGGCATTGTCCGAGATATTTATTCTGAATATAATGGAATACAAGAAGCAGATCAGAACACTGCTGAGCAAATGATGAATCGGATGAAAGAAATTATCAAACAAAATGGGAATCCGGTCATTGGTTCCGATCATTATTCTGTTATGGATAATTATCAGAAGATGGAACAATTTTTAAAATCTGCAGAACAAGAAGAAAAAGGAAGTGTAATTTTATATGAAGCAGATACAGATGGTGGAATTACCAGAAAAGAATATAGTTATGATGGAAAAGAAATGAGTGTGATGTCCGCAAAAATGATCTGGAGTGAGGATACAGAGCCTGTACTTACATACATATCGCTATCAAAAATAAAAGAATGGGCATATACTGAAAATGGGAATTTCTGTTATGAATTATGCGTACCTGAACCACCGGAAGTGACAGAGATTGTAGATGGAAGTTGTATTATCCGGGTAAAGCCTTTGAGTGAGGAGTGTCGGGAATATTCAAAAAAATATGTGAGTACGTTCGGCTATCAGGGAAACAATCTGTTATGTTCAAACTGGAATGCGGAGGATATGCAGGGGTTGGATTATAATGGACTTTATGAATATTTTTATCAAATGAAATATGGAGAAAAATTTACTGCAGAAAAAGAGGTTGTGGGAATTCCAGCAGAAGAGTTCGAAAATGTAATTATGACATATCTTCCTGTTACAAAAGAAGAATTGAAAGAATGGGCGGTCTACGATGAACAAAGTAATATGTTTATCTGGGAACGATTGGGATGTGGTAATTATTCACCAACACATTTTGGCTTGTCTTTACCGGAAGTAACAGAAGTCAGGAACAATGAAGATGGAACCATTGTTTTGACAATTCATGCAGTATGTGATTCTGTTGTATGTAATGATGTTGTTATTACACACGAACTTACGATGAAAATTCAGGATGATGGAACGATTCAGTATGTTGGAAACAGGATTTTAGATAATGGTATTGATAATATACCGAGGTATCAGTACCGGTTAGGTAATTTGCAGAATTGATCAGTAGAGAAGAATGAAATAAAGAGAACTGATAACGGGAAATTATGCTATCAGTTCTCTTTATTTATTTCCAAATACCAAGATTAGAAAGTACAGATTCTGTTATTTCGGTAGCCTGACTTCCAGTTGCACCAGAAGAGGATTGAATATTTGTTGCGAAGTAGTAAGTATTATTCGCTGTTTCAATGTATCCGATAAACCAGCCATTGACATCTTTACCATTGACACGCCCAGTTCCTGTTTTCCCGTAAAGAGAACCGGAAGAAGTAGTGGAAAGCAGCAGAGCTTTTTTTACTGCCTGGATATTTTTACTGTCAAAATGAAAATTATTTTGATAGAAATCCTGTAACAATTCCACCTGTTCTATGGGTGATATCTTCAGAGAGAAATCTGTCCAATAGAGATTTAGATTTGTTCCAGTATTCTGATTCCCATAGTTTATTGTCTGTAAAAATGTTCTTACGGCTTCAAAACCTGCCTGTGAATCAATTGCCTGAAAATACCAGTTTACGGAATTATGTATAGCCGAGGTTAAATCTTGATCGGCTTCCCATGAATTAAAAGGATATGGTTCTCCATTCCATGTGAAAGTGGAATGTTCTGGTGTAATAATTCCAGATTCCAAGCCAAGTAATGCATCATATATTTTATAAGTCGAATTCGGTGATACACGTGTGGAAGCATGCTCCATATTATAAATATTCCATTTATCAGCAGACTGATCATATAAAACAAAACTTCCAGTGTAGTCCCCAAAATTGGAAGAAAGATTTAGCTGAGTAATATTCTTTTCGGTTGTGTCAAAATGATACCCAGTTTGATCAGAAGCATAAACAGAAAGTATGGGAATGTATCCAATGATGATAGTAGAGACGAATATGCATATAAGATATCCACGAATTTTTTGTTTAAAAGTAGGTTGGTGGAATGATGCAATATTTAAAATGCGTCCTTTTAACTGTTTTATATTTCCACTAATTCCCATAGTAAGAGGGAATGGAGACAGAGCTATTGTTTCGGCAAAGTTAATCAGTGTATTTCCATATGACTTGTATTCTGTTTCTTTCAATAATTGTAATACAGCACTGTCGCAGGCAAGTTCCCGTTCCTGTCGTATTCTTTTTAGAAAATACCAGATTAGGGGATTGAACCAGTAGAAAACATTTGCTGTGTTTATCAGATATCCAACTAGAATATCTTTATGCTTGTAGTGTTGTAGTTCGTGCAGAAGCATATATCGAAGATCCGTTGCGCTTATAGTTCCGGCATTAAAATCTGAAATCAGGTGAATTGGAAGATAAATGCGAGGATGCAGGAAACCAGCCAAAACAGGAGATTTCAAAAATGCTGTACTATAAATCGGAATGGTATGCTTGCTGTTCACTTCGTTTAAACATTCTATATAAAGAGCGTTTAGTTCTTCATTTTGAAGAGGTAAAGCAGAACTATGTAAGGCTTTTACTTGTTTTACTGAGCGGTAGAGAAGAAAAAACATTATGAATATACCGATACTCCAGAAAAATACAAGTAATGTGTGAATAAAAGTTGGTATTTGGGTGCTGACAGAGACAGCAAAATCATTTATTTTATCCAAATTATAACCATTACCAGAAAGAAAAGTGGTTTGAATGTCACCATTGGTACTTGAACTGGCTGTCAGCAAATGTCTCCACGATATAGAAGAGGGGGCAGAGTTTATCGGTAAAAAGGGAACAATTAGAACGGCAAGAAATATAATCGAAAGATTATATTGCATACGTGCGGATAATTGCCTTTGCAATAAATTTTTTAATCCCAGTAAACTACCTAAAAAAATACAAATGATGGCATTACAGAGTAAAAATCGAAAACTAAAATATATCAAAATATGCTCCTCCCATGGTTAATGATTGGAAAGAAGATTCCGTAAGCTGGCAATGTCTTCTTCAGACAATTTATCATCCTCAATGTAAGAGGCAAGCATAGAAGTGATATTACCATTATAATATCGCTTTAAAAAAGAATTACTTTCCTGTCGAATATATTCGTCTTCCTTGACCAATGGAGTATAGACAAAAAACCGGCTTTGTTTTTCATAGGTTAGTGCTTTTTTAGAAACGAGACGTTTAATCAATGTCTGAATTGTTTTAGGACTCCAACTGGAAATTTGTGTTAATTTTTCAGTAATTTCATTGGTGCTGATTGGTGCGTATTTCCAAACGATTTTCATAACTTCAAATTCAGCTTCTGAAATTTGAGGCAGATTGCTCATGTGATATTCCTCCAAATCTTACAAATGTAATAAAAATATTATATATCTTAAAAGGTTATTCTGTCAACGAAATAAAAACTTGACTTTAAATCTTACAAATGTAATAATATATAAAAATTACACTTGTAAGATTTGGAATATGAAAGGTTTTTATAAAAATGGGAAGGGTAGTTGTTGTAACATTTGATGAAAATGAGGAAGAAAAATTAAATGAATTATTACATTTTCTGTCTGCTAAAAAATACTCTGAGATGCCTGGTAAACAAAATAGGGTACTTGATTATGGAGCATTAAAAATAAATGCGGAATATCGTTCTGTAGAAAGTAATGGTGAGCTGGTTCAATTGACGAATTATGAATTTGAAATATTATATTTGCTGGCAAAAAATCCAGGACGGATATTTTCAAAGGAACAAATATATACACAGGTGTGGAAAGAACCATATTATGGGGCAGAAGATAATGTTATGGGCATAATTCGGAGAATCAGAAAAAAGATTGAGCCAGATTCTGCAAAACCAAGATACATTTTAAATGTATGGGGTATGGGATATAAATTTAATGGTGAATTGATGAAATGATGGAATATAAAATTGGGCATAATAAGTAAAGATACCAAAAAAAGCAGGAGAAATTTTTATGGAAAATGATATTTGGAATGAAATATCCTCTTTTTTGAACCAGTTGCGTTGTGAGAATATAAACAGAGAAAGTTATATCTATTTCCAAGAACTTGCAAATATTCAGTTGAAGAAGAAAATGGAAAAAGAAAAGGTGAATAAACTTCTCGATCATATAAGTTATGAGGACAGGGAGAAGTTGAAGCAATATGGAGAAATTTTGGAAGAAGAAGCGTTTGTGTCAGAACAAAGGGCATATTGTCAAGGATATGTAGATTGTATTCAGTTATTGGCTGGTTTAGGACTCTTGAAAAAATCGACGGATATGGAAAAAATAATTAGCGAGATGAAAAGCAATTAAGTGTGTCGTGGAGGGAAATGTAGTATTTGATAGATAATAGGATGTTCGTAAAGAAGAAACAGTTATGTTATATCAAGTTGTAATGATATAGCATAACTGTTTTTAACATATGGTAATAGTATTTATTCCACTAATTTTAAATATCGGTAATTATCAGCTATTTATCGGTATTTTACAAGTTTTATTTTGTATCATTAGTAGTGTCTACGTTAGAAATAAAAGGATTAGAATCTAGCAGAGCTGTCGTAGTTGCAAGAATTACCTGTAACTGATAATCATTGCACTGATTTAAGAGCCGAAGAATCTGATCATATGTAGAATTATTTTTATTCTGATTTGGATAAACGTAGTCATCAGCAGAAATATTTAAAGTCTGCATGGTTTTACAAAATAATTCCAGACTGGGACCGCCTTTATGGCGTTCGAGGTCTCCAAGATAAGCCGCCGATATTCCGAGTTTTTCAGCAAGAGCTTCTTGTGTTAAATGCATTTCCATACGCCCTTGTTTTACTAAAGTGGCAAATAATGTTTTTGGAATATCCATGTTTGTATACCTCCATAAACTTAGTGTATTACCCTAAATTTGAAAAGTGAAAAGGGTGTAACATTAGAAAAAACACAGGGTATTACCCGATGAATGAGAAAGCATACAAATCTCTTTCGGTTAAAAAAAACAGATTCCGAAAGAGCAGTATTTGTATGCTTATTTTCTTTTCCGGAATCTAACCGGAGAAAATATGGTTCTTAGCAAGAGTTCAGCTAAAAAATTCTGTTCAACAGAAGGTATTCAATTAAAAAAATCTCAACAATTTCATTAGTAAATGTTGGAATTGAAACTAGGGTAAGAGCCAATAATGAATCCAGGGTAATAAAATATCGAATTAAATGCGTCCATAGGAGTGAAATCTGTCAGGGCGTTTTTTGTTACCTAAATATTGAGAATGAGCAATTCAAAATAAGGTCGATTGTTCGTATTCGTGCCCCGCCTACTGATCTGAATTCAAAAAAATTCAGATTGGAGGAAAGGTCATGGAAGGCAGACAGCCTAAAAGAAGAAAAGATAAATATAACCCATATGAAATCTATGAGAAGGACGGAAAATATTATGTTTCATTTCGTAATGGTGAAAAAGAGTACAAGGATTTGGAAATAGGAAAGAATGTATATGAAGCTTTTAATACGTTTGAATTGCAGGATGTGTCGCATATGAATGTTGTGGACAGGCATTTGGAACAGTCAGAAATCTGGGATTCCAGTTTATATGAACGGGTATTTCAGAAAGAGGAAGGTGTAGAGGATACTGTTCTGAATAAACTGGAAGCGGAACGTTTACATAGTGCAATTCAGCAGTTGTCGGAAATTCAGAGAAGACGATTGATGAAGTATTATTTTGAAGATAAGAATTATGAGCAGATTGCACAGGAAGAAGGCTGCTCTTTTCAGATGGTAGCAAAGTCTGTAAAAGCAGCAATCAGAAATTTGAAAAAGATTTTGAGATAGTGGGTTGAAAAATAGCGTTTAAGTGAGGAAACAGGTGGAAAGAGAAATATTTTGATCCACCTGTTTCTTCTTTTGTCACGAAAAGACTGGGGAGCGGGAAGAACCTTGACAAATTCATATACATTCATCAGGCACATTCCTGTTGTTATCGTGATGAGCGTAAGCCACATTAACAAATACGCCATAACACAGGCTGGGTAAAGACAGCGAAATCCCACCCGTATACTTCCTTTTGGTTTCAGTTTGTATTACCCGGACTGTTGAGCGAAAAATATCTGGTTATAATTGTCAGATTGCTTCTGGCAGGGCGATGACAGACAACAGGCATAATGATACTCCTGTCCGGTCATAAAGTCGTGTATACAAAATATTTCTTTGATGCCGCAACAAGTGAGGGCAGCTTCAGGAGATCCCTGGAGAGGAAAACTCCCAATCCCATATATTTATTTTAGATAAAATCCTGTGGAGCTGATTAGCAGTCAGCCGTCTGATGATTTCCCAATTACAAGTCGGGGCGTCGGGGACAAATAGGCTTGTATTTTACATATTTAGGGATAACAACAGTTAGAAAGACGAGAGGAGATATAGCAAAGATGGAAGATAGAAACGTCAGGCGTGGGGATATTTATCACGCCGACCTTGATCCTGTATTTGGAAGTGAGCAGGGCGGTTATCGTCCGGTGCTGGTGATTCAGAATAATATAGGAAATCAATACAGTCCGACAGTGATCGTGGCAGCAATTACAAGTAAAGAAAAAATGAAACTGCCGACACACATTGCAGTCCCGGAAATGGAAGGTTTGGAAAAGGATTCTGTAGTGCTGTTGGAGCAGCTTAGAACTTTAGATAAAAGACGGTTGGAAAATTATGTGTGTACCTTAGATCGTACTGAAATGGAGAAAATCAATAAAGCAATCCGAAGAAGTACCGGGATACCGAAGATAATTGAAAAACCGTTAGTCGTGAGCTTGTGCAGAGTATGTGCAGGCAATTTTTATGAGGTGCCGGGACGTTATATCCGGCGGGTGAATCCGGAGCAGCGATATAAGGAATTATGTATGTTCTGCAATGTCCGGAATGGGTACGACTATTATATAGGAAGAAAGAACAAGTAACACGTAAAAGTCAAGTGTGCGATTTGAAAATTCGCACATTGGACGATGTAGACGAAAATGGATATCTTAGTGGTGTACCGTTTTTAGATGTTACACAGCTAAAAACTACCGGTAGTAAAGCGCAAAGATTAGGACGAGGAGGATAACGTCATGGCAATGATAGAGAATGAAATGGAAAAGAAAGTATATAAAGTAGAAGATGTTCAAAATTTGCTTGGGCTGGGACGCTCCAAGGCATATGAATTTATAGAAAATGTTTATTATGACAGAAAACCATTCCGGGTGTTGAAGATTGGCAGATCTTATCGTATCCCATGCAATTCTTTTGATAAGTGGCTGAATGGAGACGAGGAGAGAGAAAGAGTGAGAGCAGAATGAAACAGAAAGAAACGCAGCAGGAGACAATGTCAAAGGAAAAGAGAGTTGTCTTTTTTGAAGGAAAATCATGGTATCACAGAACCAAAGAGCTGCAGGACGATCTGACGACAAAATATGGGAAAAAAGGTGGCTTTGAAACGCCGGAAGAAGCAGAGAAAAGTTACTGGGAATATGAAAAAAGATACCAGAAGAAGCAGAGAAATCTCCAGATTGCAAAAATGCAAAAGACAGATGTGATGCTTGGGGATTATCTGGAATACTGGTTTGAAAATATTTTCAGTCCGAGAATTGAGACAACCACGAGAATGGTTGGAGCATATACCTTATATAATCTGATTCTTCCGAGTATGGAAGCGGATATCAAATTAAAATACATTTCAGTAGAGTATTTAGATGCTCTACTGGAACGTGTCGCAAAAATCTGTCCTTCAGCGGGAAATAAAGGGCGGGAGCTTTTGAGCATCGCCATGAAAGATGCAGCAGGAGATAAGTTCATAAGCTATAATCCAATGCCTGAGACAAAGCCATATCCGAGAGCAAAACCAAAGGTAAGGGTATTAAGCAAAGAAAAATTGAAAGTTTTTCTTGAAGCTGCGAGCAAGAATCCTTGGTATCTGGAAATTTTACTGGGACTGTTTTGTGGGTTACGAAAAGGAGAAATTCTTGGATTGAAATTTCAGGATTTTGATTTTGAAAAACAGACCGTCAGAATTAGCAGACAGCTTGTTGGAAACCTGAAACTGAAAGAAAAAGAATTTACGGTTACGGAATATGCTGTTATTGAAAGGAATCCAAAGACTGAGAACAGCTACCGGATATTGAGAGTGCCAAAAGTGGTGATGCAGGAAGTAAAACGCAGACAGCAGTTGATTGAATTGCGAAAAACTGATCCGGGCATAGAATACAAGAATTTTGATTATGTATGTTGTCAGGAAAATGGCGAACCCCGATCATTAACGGCAATGAATCAGGCACTTACGAAAATCTGTAACAGAAATGGATTGGCAAATATCACCGTACATGGACTCAGACATATGTTTGCGACCATTTTAATTGAGCTTGGAGTTCCATTGTTTAAAATATCTGGTCTGTTAGGTCATAGTTCCGTTCATACGACTTACGAATATTATTGTGAGATTATGGACGAGCAGGATAAGATTATTGCATTTGTAAATAATACATTTGTACCACAACGAACGGGAACGGAGGGATAGCCATGCATAAGACCTTTGATTTTAAGAAATATGTAGAATATAAGGTTTATTCGGTGACGACAATCAAAAAAGGATATGGATTTCGCGTGTTGCTGACGTTTGCAGATGAAAGTACAAAGACACAGCAACATGCGGGATTCACAACCAAAAGAGAAGCTAATGCATTTCGTGATGAAGTAATCGGACAGCTACATACCGGAACCTATATTGTGTATGGAAAAATCCGGGTAGAGGAGTTTATGATCTTCTGGCTGGAAGATATTATGCGTCCCCGGATAACAGACGATACTTATACAACTTACAAAAGTTCCATTAAGAATTATATTGTTCCACAGCTTGGAAAAATGTATATGTCTACACTGAATCAGGGGTATATCAGAAAATTATATAATGCAGTTGCAGAGAAGTATGAATCGGTTGCGAAAAATGTCAGGACGATCATGAAAACATCATTGGAGTATGCATTTAACAAAAATGTATTGGCAACAAATCCTGCGAAGGGAATCAATTTACCGAAGAAAATAAAAAAGACAGAGTATCGTGTCCTGAAAATTGACGAGAAGAAAACATTGACACTTCCGCAGGTGCTTCGGTTGATTGAGGCAAGCAAGGAGACACCGATTCATATGCAGATTTTATTTGCGGTATTGATGGGACTCAGAAGAAGTGAAATAAATGGTCTGAAATACAGTGATGTCGATTACATTCACAGGACGTTGAGAGTAGAGCGTCAGTTGGGAAAGAAGCCAAACAGTAAAGCAGAAGATTGTGCACCTAAGATGCTGACAAAGCAGGAAATTAAAACAAAAACACCTGCTGGTGTGCGTGAACTTCCAATACCGGATTATGTATTTGAAGCCATTCTAGAAGAACGGAAAACTTATGAGAAGAACCGCAGACGCAGACCAAAAGAGTTCCGGGACTGGAATTATATTTGTTGTTCTACATATGGGAATCCAAGGAGTAAAGGCTTTCATCAGAAATACTATAAAGACTTGTTGAAATCCTTGGATTTGCCTGATATTCATTTTCACCAGTTGAGAAATACCTATGCAACTATTTTGCTGAAGAATAGCTTTAATTCAAAAGGTGTTTCGCATTTATTGGGACATGCCAAGGAAATCATATCAGTAGATGTCTATGGAGATACGCAGGAAATCATAGAAGACTGTCTGGATGTATTGGAACCATTTATTGAAGAAGTTATTCCAAAAGAGCGGAAAGATCAGTATTATGATTATTCAGAAGTGATTGAAATAGACTTAATCCTGGAGGAATATTTCAACGCAGCATGATAAAAAATAGAATAGTAGTAAGAGAGAAAAGTACAAATAAGAATCGAACATTTGTGCTTTTTCTTACCTTCATCTATATACTTTCAAAAAAATGTCTGATATAATAGGGACTGTTACAAGAACAAACAGTAAAAATATGACAGAATCGGAGCCTGGTATCATCAGGTATTTCCGAGTGTTGTTTTATCCGCAAAAATCAGTTTTGTGACTTTTATTCGTAACGAGGTGAAAAAGACATCTATTCACCATAAAATAAGCTTTTCGTTACGAATCTGGATACGAATTTTTGGCTGATAATGATCATAGTAAAAGTCACAAATGGAGGGATTTACCATGAATGAGTTCAAATTAAAAGCCCCATATAAGCCAACCGGAGACCAGCCACAGGCGATAGCAGAGCTTGTGAAAGGGTTCAAGGAAGGCAATCAATGCCAGACTTTACTAGGGGTTACGGGTTCTGGAAAGACTTTTACGATGGCAAATGTGATTCAGCAATTACAGAAGCCGACGCTTGTCATTGCTCATAATAAGACGTTAGCAGCTCAGTTGTACGGAGAGTTCAAGGAGATGTTCCCTGAGAACGCAGTGGAATATTTTGTATCCTACTATGATTATTACCAGCCGGAAGCCTACGTTCCGTCATCCGACACTTACATTGCGAAGGATTCTTCTGTAAATGAAGAGATTGATAAATTAAGACTGTCGGCAACAGCGGCGTTGATCGAACGGAGAGATGTAATCGTAATTGCCAGTGTATCCTGTATTTATGGTTTGGGCGAACCGGAGAACTTTGAGCAGATGATGGTATCATTAAGACCGGGAATGGAGAAAGACCGGGATGAAGTACTGCGTCAGCTGATAGATATTCAATATGACAGAAATGATATGGATTTCAAGCGTGGAACGTTTCGTGTGCGGGGAGATACAGTAGAGATTGTGCCGGCAGACCGTGGGGATACTGCGATCAGAGTTGAGTTTTTCGGGGATGAGATCGATCGGATTTCAGAGATTGATATGCTTACCGGTGAGATTAAAAATACATTGAATCACATTGCAATATTTCCGGCTTCTCATTATGTCGTTCCAAAGGAACGTATGGAGAAAGCAATTCATGATATTGAGCTTGAATTGGAAGGCCAGGTGAAATATTTCAAAGGCGAAGGAAAGCTTCTGGAAGCACAACGTATTGCGGAACGGACAAATTTTGATATTGAGATGATGAGGGAGACTGGCTTCTGTTCCGGAATTGAAAACTATTCCAGACATCTGGCAGGACTGCTTCCGGGACAGCCGCCGAATACGCTGCTGAATTATTTCCCGGACGATTTTGTAATGATGATTGATGAGTCGCATAAGACAGTTCCGCAGATTGGTGGAATGTATCATGGAGACCAGTCGAGAAAACGTACCCTGGTGGAATATGGTTTCCGCCTGCCATCGGCACTGGATAACCGTCCACTTAGTTTTGATGAATTTGAAAATAAGATTGACCAGGTACTTTTTGTTTCGGCTACGCCAGGCACTTACGAAGAAGAGCATGAACTTCTCCGGGCAGAGCAGGTAATCCGGCCGACCGGGCTTCTGGATCCTGAGATTGTAGTGCGTCCGGTAGAAGGACAGATTGATGATCTGATTGGTGAAGTGAATAAAGAGATCGCAAAAAAGAATAAAGTACTGATTACAACACTTACGAAACGAATGGCAGAGGATCTGACCGATTATATGCGGGAAGTAGGCATCCGTGTAAGATATTTACATTCGGATATTGATACGCTGGAGCGTACAGAGATTGTCCGTGATATGCGACTGGATGTCTTCGATGTGCTTGTCGGAATCAATCTTTTGCGTGAAGGTCTGGATATTCCGGAGATTACACTTGTGGCAATTCTTGACGCGGATAAAGAAGGATTCTTACGTTCAGAGACGTCACTGGTACAGACGATCGGCCGTGCTGCGCGTAATGTGGAAGGACATGTTATCATGTACGCGGATACGATCACGGAATCTATGCAGAAAGCGATGGATGAGACGTCAAGGAGACGTGAAATCCAGATGAAATATAATGAAGAACATGGAATCACACCAAAGACGATACAGAAGAGCGTCCGTGATCTGATCAGTATTTCAAAGAAAGTTGCTGCATCTGAGATGAAGATGGAAAAAGATCCGGAGTCTATGAGTGCAAAGGAACTGGAGAAGCTGATCGCAGATGTGACAAAGCAGATGAAGAAAGCGGCAGCAGAGCTGAATTTCGAAGCGGCAGCAGAGTTGCGTGATAAATTAATAGAATTAAAGAAGCTACAGAAGGAAGAATAAAGAAAAATGGCAGATAAAAAGCCAGATAGAATAAAAAATGCAGCAGCTGCAGAAACAATTAAAATAAAGGGGCATAAAAAACGGTGGATAGAAAAGAGAACAATCGATATATAAGAATACGGGGAGCCAATGAGCATAATTTGAAGAATGTAGATTTGGATATTCCAAGAGATAAACTGGTTGTCCTTACAGGACTTAGTGGTTCGGGAAAGTCTTCTTTGGCGTTCGATACCATTTATGCGGAAGGACAGAGACGATACATGGAATCGCTGTCTTCTTATGCAAGACAGTTTTTGGGACAGATGGAAAAACCGGACGTAGAGAGCATTGAGGGACTTTCACCGGCAATTTCTATTGACCAGAAATCTACGAACCGAAATCCGAGATCTACGGTTGGAACGGTAACGGAGATTTATGATTATTTCCGATTATTATATGCAAGAATCGGAATCCCGCATTGTCCAAAGTGTGGAAGAGAGATCAGAAGACAGACGGTCGATCAGATGGTAGACCAGATTATGGCACTTCCGGAACGGACGAAGATCCAGCTTCTTGCGCCTGTAGTCCGTGGCAGAAAAGGACGCCATGAGAAACTTTTAGACCGTGCAAAGAAGAGTGGATATGTCCGTGTGCGGATTGACGGGAATCTGTATGAACTCTCGGAAGAGATCAAATTAGATAAGAATATCAAACATAACATTGAAATTGTCGTAGACCGTCTCGTTGTAAAACCTGGAATCGAAAAACGACTGACAGATTCGGTGGAGAATGTGTTACACCTGGCAGAGGGCCTGATGATGGTAGATATTATTGACGGAGAAACGATGAATTTCAGTCAGAGCTTTTCATGTCCGGATTGCGGAATCAGTATTGATGAGATCGAACCAAGAAGCTTTTCTTTCAATAATCCGTTTGGTGCGTGCCCGGAATGTTTCGGACTGGGTTATAAGATGGAATTTGATGAAGATCTGATGATTCCGGATAAGAGACTGAGCATCGCCGAAGGTGCGATTACGGTACTGGGATGGCAGTCGTGTACCGATAAGAAGAGTTTTACCTATGCGATTCTCGATGCTTTAAGCAAGGAGTACAAATTTTCACTGGATACACCTTTTGAGGAATATCCGAAAAAAATCCACGATATACTGATTCATGGAACGGATGGAAAAGAAGTGAAAGTCTATTACAAAGGTCAGCGTGGAGAAGGTGTGTATGATGTCGCTTTCGAAGGGCTGCTCCGCAACGTGGAACGCAGATACCGAGAGACGGGTTCCCAGACAATGAAAGCAGAATATGAAGAATTCATGAGGATTACGCCGTGCAGTGCCTGCAAAGGGCAGAGGCTAAAACCGGAAGCACTGGCAGTAACTGTCGGAGGATGCAATATTGCCGAACTGACAGACCTCTCTATTGAAAAACTGCATCAGTTCCTGGAAACATTGGAATTAGACAAACAGCAGATGTTGATCGGGGGACAGATTTTAAAGGAAATTCGTGCAAGAATCCGGTTTCTTCTGGATGTTGGGCTGGATTATCTGACACTTGGAAGAGCAACCGGTTCGTTATCCGGAGGGGAAGCGCAGAGAATCCGGCTTGCAACACAGATCGGTTCCGGCTTGGTAGGTGTGGCATATATTCTGGATGAGCCGAGCATCGGACTTCATCAGAGAGATAATGATAAATTATTAAATACGCTGAAACATCTGCGTGATCTGGGCAATTCAGTTCTTGTAGTAGAGCATGATGAAGATACAATGCGGGAAGCAGATTATATTGTTGATATTGGACCGGGAGCGGGAGAACATGGTGGAAAAGTTGTAGCAGAGGGAACTGCTGAAGAAATCATGGCGAATCCGGATTCGATAACAGGAGCATATTTAAGCGGCAAGAAGAAGATACCGGTGCCGGAAGTGCGGGAGAAGCCATCAGGCTGGCTGAAAATTACCGGTGCAGAAGAGAACAATTTAAAAGGGATCGATGTGGAGATTCCGCTTGGCATTATGACTTGTGTAACCGGTGTCTCAGGTTCGGGAAAAAGTTCTCTTGTAAATGAAATTTTATATAAAAGACTTGCCAGGGATTTGAACCGTGCCAGAACAATTCCGGGAAAGCACAAGAATATTGAAGGACTGGAACAGCTTGACAAAGTAATTGCCATTGACCAGTCTCCAATTGGGCGTACACCGAGGTCAAATCCTGCCACGTATACCGGTGTCTTTGATCTGATCCGTGATCTTTTTGCGTCAACAGCGGATGCCAAAGCAAGAGGCTATAAAAAAGGAAGATTCAGTTTCAATGTGAAGGGCGGACGATGTGAAGCCTGCAGTGGAGACGGTATTTTAAAAATAGAGATGCATTTCCTGCCAGACGTATATGTGCCTTGTGAAGTTTGTCACGGAAAGAGGTATAACAGAGAAACTCTGGAGGTAAAATACAAGGGTAAGAGTATTTATGATGTGCTGAATATGACAGTGGAAGAAGCATTGCATTTTTTTGAAAATGTACCAAGTATCCGCAGAAAAATGGAAACTCTGTACGATGTAGGACTTTCTTATATCCGCTTGGGACAGCCTTCGACACAGCTCTCGGGAGGAGAAGCGCAGAGAATCAAACTTGCAACAGAACTGAGTAAGAGAAGTACAGGAAAGACCATCTATATTCTGGATGAACCGACAACCGGACTGCATTTTGCAGATGTGCACAAGCTTACGGAAATTTTGCGCAGACTTTCCGCAGATGGAAATACCGTTCTTGTGATCGAACATAATCTGGATGTTATTAAGACTGCGGATTATATCATTGATATGGGTCCGGAAGGCGGAGATAAGGGAGGAACTGTTATTGCGCAGGGAACACCGGAACAGGTGGCTGACAATCCGGTTTCCTATACAGGCAGATATATCCGACAGGTGTTAGATAAATAATAGTTCCATTCGACAGGATACACGTTTGCTTCACAAATAATTAAGGAAAAAGGGCTTTCTATTTTAGAGGAATTTGATTATAATGATACATGCATGAAAACCAGATGCAGAAATGAAAGGGGATTGAACATGTCGGTCGATATTGGGATTGATTTAGGCACTGCCAGTGTTCTGGTATATGTAAAAGGAAAGGGAGTTATCTTAAAAGAGCCATCTGTTGTGGCTTTTGACAGAGATTCAAATATAATAAGAGCGATCGGAGAAGAAGCAAGACTGATGCTCGGGAGAACACCGGGAAACGTTGTAGCGATCCGTCCGTTGCGCCATGGTGTGATTTCAGATTATACTGTGACGGAAAAGATGATCAAATATTTTGTACAGAAAGCAATGGGAAAGCGTTCATTTAAAAAGCCACGTATCAGTATCTGTGTACCAAGCGGTGTGACGGAAGTGGAGCGTAAGGCGGTAGAAGAAGCTACTTATGCGGCAGGTGCGAGAGATGTGAAACTGATCGAGGAACCGGTTGCGGCAGCGATTGGTGCCGGAATTGACATTTCCAAGCCATGTGGCACATTACTCGTAGATATCGGTGGAGGAACAACAGATGTAGCTGTGATCTCTCTGGGTGGAACAGTTGTGAGCGCCTCACTGAAACTTGCAGGAGATGATTTTGATGAAGCCATTGTCCGTTATATGAAGAAAAAACACAATCTTCTGATTGGTGAACGGACAGCAGAAGATATTAAGATTAAGATCGGAACGACCTATCAGATGATGGAAGACGAAGTGATGGAAGTGAAAGGACGTAATCTTGTAACCGGATTACCAAAAGTCGTAACAATTTCTTCGTCGGAGACGGAGCAGGCATTAAGGGAGACAACGGGACAGATCGTAGAATCAATTATGAACGTATTGGAGAGAACACCGCCGGAGCTGTCAGCAGATATTTTGGAGCGTGGCATTGTTCTGACCGGTGGAGGAGCAATGCTCCGCGGGCTGGAAGAGCTGATTGAAGAGCGTACCGGTATTAATACAATGACTGCTGATGAACCGATGCAGGTAGTTGCTATTGGAACCGGACAGTATGTTGAATTTATGAGTGGACAGAAAGAATATTAAAATACAAATACGAAGAAGCACATATGGAAGAGATAAAAGGTTATGTAGAACACATTGTATACCGGAATGAAGAAAATGGTTATACAGTTTTTAATTTAAATAATGAAGATGGTGAACTGACCTGTGTAGGAAAGTTTCATTATATAGAAGAAGGCGAACTTCTGGAGCTTGAAGGCGAATATACGGTACATAAGCTGTATGGAACACAGCTTCAGGTATCGGCTTCACGAGTATGTGCGCCAGAAGATCTGATTTCCATTGAGAGATATCTTGGCTCAGGCGCAATTAAAGGCGTGGGAGCGGCACTTGCGGGACGTATTGTCAAGAAGTTTAAGGAAGAGACATTCCGGATCATTGAAGAAGAGCCGGAACGTCTGGCAGAAGTCAAGGGAATCAGCGAGCGGAAGGCAAGAGAGATTGCTGTTCAGGTAGAAGAGAAAAAAGAAATGCGGGAGGCAATGATCTACCTGCAGAATTATGGAATATCTACGACTCTTGCAGCAAAGATTTACCAGCATTACGGGCAGAATGTTTACCGTGTGATAGAAAATAATCCATATCAGATTGCAGATCATGTGCCGGGTGTCGGTTTTAAAACTGCTGATGAGATCGCATCAAAAGTTGGAATCCATACAGATTCCGATTTCCGGATCCGCAGCGGTATTTTTTATACTTTGCAGGAAAGTGTCATGGAAGGACATATTTACCTGCATAAGAAGGAACTGCTGTATCGCGCGGGCGAACTGCTTGGCGTACGAATTACAGATCTGGAGCCATATCTGATGGATCTTTCTATGGAAAAGAAAATCGTTGTAAAAGAAGACAGAATCTATGCTTTGCATTATTATTATATGGAACTGAATACAGCAAAGATGCTGCATGATCTGAATACAAGGGATGAAATTGCAGATGTAGTCCTTCTCCACCGCATTCATGAAATTGAAAAAAATACAGGGATGCAGTTGGATGAAATGCAGAAAAAAGCGGTCATGGAGGCGGCGAGAAACGGGATTATGGTGCTGACCGGAGGCCCGGGTACAGGAAAGACAACAACCATCAATGCAATGATTCATTTTTTTGAAAGTGAGGGAATGGAGATTGCGCTGGCTGCGCCTACCGGACGTGCTGCAAAAAGAATGACAGAGACAACCGGATATGAGGCACAGACGATTCATCGGTTGCTGGAAGTGAATGGAAATCCGGAGGAGGAAGACACCCCATCCGGATTTGGAAGAAATGCGGAGAATCCGCTGGAAACAGATGCAATTATCATAGATGAGATGTCGATGGTGGATCTGCCACTGATGTATGCACTGCTTGGTGCGATTGTTCCGGGAACCCGTCTGATCCTTGTGGGTGACCGGAATCAGCTTCCAAGTGTAGGTCCGGGAAGTGTCTTAAAAGACATTATAGCTTCGAAATGTTTTCCGGTCGTTATGCTGACAAAGATTTTCAGACAGGCGGGAGAAAGCGATATTGTAGTGAATGCGCATAAGATCAATCAGGGAGAACCGATTGTACTGGATAATAAGAGTATGGATTTTTTCTTCCTGAAAAGACAGGATCCGAATGTGATCATTAGTATTGCAATTACACTTGTCCAACAGAAAATGCCCAAATATGTACACGCAAAACCATATGATATCCAGATCCTGACACCGATGCGCAAAGGTCTTCTTGGAGTGGAACGGCTGAATCGGATTTTACAGGAATATCTGAATCCGTCACAGAAGAATAAAAAGGAAAAAGAATATGGAGAACGGCTTTTCCGTGAAGGTGATAAAGTTATGCAGATTAAAAATAATTATCAACTGGAATGGGAAGTATCTACAAAATATGGAATGACCATAGACAAAGGGCAGGGCGTTTTTAATGGAGATACCGGAATTATCCGTGAGATTAATACGTACGAAGAAACTGTGACGGTAGAGTTTGATGAACAGCGGAAAGTCAAATATCCGTATCAGCTGTTAGATGAACTGGAACTTGCATATGCGATCACGATTCATAAAGCGCAGGGAAGTGAATATCCGGCGGTTGTCATTCCGCTTTTGCAGGGACCAAGACAACTTTATACGAGAAATCTTTTGTATACAGCAGTGACACGGGCAAAACAATGTGTGACACTTGTGGGGAGTGAAACCGTATTTCAGGAAATGATTCGTAATACACACGAACAGAACAGGAATACGAGCCTGGCAGAACGAATCCAGGAGTTTATTGATTAAGAATAAAGACAGCAATAGTAAAGCAGATAATAAAGAAAAAATATGGAAGTGGCTGTTAAAACTTTTATGGCCGGAGAGGTGTCCATTCTGCATGAGGGCATACAGAACGGGGATCTGCCCTGAATGCCAGAAGAAGCTTAAGCCACTTTTTGTGACTGAACCAAGATGTGTACAGTGCGGAAAGCCACTGCATGTATCTGAAAAAGAATACTGCTATGACTGTGCAGAGGGACAGCACTATTTTGATGCCGGAAGTGCAGTGTGGGTGCATAAAGAACCGGTGAGCAATTCTATATATCAATTTAAATATCATAATCAAAGAGCATTCGCTAAAGAATACGCAAAAGTACTGGTCGGACAATTTGAAAAAGAGATCCGAAGATGGAATCCGGATGTACTCATACCGGTTCCGTTACATAAAAAGAGAAAAAAGAAGAGAGGCTATAATCAGGCAGAACTTCTTGCTGCAGAGATCGGCAGACTTATGAACCTGCCTGTGGAAACAAATCTTGTAGTCCGCACAAAGAATACAAAGCCACAAAAAAACCAGGGACACAGAGGAAGAAAGCAGAACCTGAAACAGGCATTTGGACTAAAATACCGCTTCCGGAAAGGCTGTACGATTGTTGTTGTAGATGATATTTATACAACCGGAAATACGATCGATGCAGTATCATTTCTGCTGAAAAAAGCAGGCGCTGAAAAAGTCTATTTTTTAACTATAAGTATTGGACAAGGATACTGATATTTGTTATACTTAAAATGATGTTTAAAAGTAGAAAATAGAAGTTTGAGGTGGATTATGTTAGATAGAGGCAAAGTGAAGTTGATGACAAAACTTGCTTTATATGAACAGACACAGGGAAAAGAAGATTTTAAGATCAGTGAATACTATAGAAAAGATTATGTCGGCTTACATTCAATCTGCTCATTTTTGTGGGTTACGGTTGGATATATCTGTGTGTGGATGCTGATACTGTTGGCGGGATTTGACCTGATCGTAGGTCATATGTCATTGCTGTTAATGCTCATTATGATGCTTGTTGCAGTAGTAGGATATGTTGTGATACTGGCGATATATGCCGGTGTGACAAGCCATGTGTATAATCAGAAACATAAGGATGCAAGACAGAGAGTGAAGATGTATAATCATGATCTGATAAAACTGCTTAAACTGTATGAAAAGGAGAAACAATAATATGGATAATCTGTTTGTAATACGAGAAAAAATGCGGGAACTGTATGCAGCACATTCCAGAGTATTCGATAAGGGAATACAATTTGTGCTCGCCCTGGTGACGTTTTATCTGATCAATGGTAATGTCGGCTTTATGAAAGCGGCGGCATCACCGGTAGCAACGCTGGCTCTTGCTGTGATCTGTACATTCTTCCCGATGATCATCACGGTATTTCTTGCTACAGCGCTGATTCTGGTACATATGTTTGCAGCATCCGTTTCGGCACTGGCAGTTACAGCGTTGATTTTTCTTGTTATGTATATTTTTTATTTACGCCTGACACCGAAAATGGCAATTGTAGTATTGCTGACACCAATCGCATTTGCGTTCAATATTCCATACATTATTCCAATCGCATTAGGTCTAGTTGCAACACCGATCAGTCTGGTAGCTGTAATTTGTGGAACGATTGTATATTATATGATGGCATATGTGAAGAAAGCAGCTCCGGGAATGGAAAGTTCCGGGAAAGCAAAGATGATGACAGAGATTACTGCTTATGTAAAGCAGGTGTTTCAGAATAAGGAAATGTGGATTGCAATTGCAGCATTTATCATCTGTTTGTTCCTTGTATATACGATTCACCGTCAGGCGGCAGATCATGCATGGAAGATTGCAATTGCTGCCGGAGCAGTAGCGAATATTATCGTGATTGCAATCGGAGATGTGGCACTGGGAGTTCATACTTCTTATGTAGGTTTGATCTTTGGCAATATATTTGCGGTGATCATTGGACTGATTCTTGAATTGTTTTTCTTTTCTGTGGATTATGCAAAAAGTGAGAATTTGCAATATGAAGATGACGAATACTATTATTATGTAAAAGCAGTTCCGAAGCTTTCAGTGGCAACACCGGAGAAGACCGTAAAACGGATCAATGAAAGACATGGAACGGAGATCATGGATACAAATAAGATCCGCAAGAACAGACAGCCTAAGAATGACAGAGCTGAAAAAGTACATCCGAATCAGAGACAGAGCAATCAGGGACGGAAGAGACCGACAGCTAAAAAAGGTCCTTCTGCAAAGAAACATGATATTGATGAAGTAAATAAACTGCTTTTGACACAGAGTTTGAAAAAAGATCTTAATATGAAATAAAGAATGCGATAAAAAAAGAAGGAGGTGACAGAATGGAACAGCGTATTTCTCATTTTTTGCAGAAATATGTAACAGAGGTGTATTTTCCTAATATAAGGATTACAGATATTGTAGAAGTATTGATTCTTACATTTCTGATCTATCAGTTGATGATCTGGGTAAAGAATACAAAGGCATGGATGCTGATGAAAGGAATCCTTGTGCTGGCTGTGTTTATTCTTGTTGCCGCAATTTTCCAGATGCATACGATTTTGTTCCTTGCCAAGAACGCAGTTACGGTTATGGCGACGGCAGCAGTTGTCGTTTTCCAGCCGGAACTTCGTAGAGCTTTGGAAAAGCTGGGAGAAAAAAGTGTACTTTCTTCTATGGTTCCGTTTGATACGACAAGAGACAGAGTGCGGTTCAGCGAGGATACGATCACAAGTATTGTAGAAGCTTCTTATAGTATGGGAAGTGTGAAGACAGGTGCGCTGATCGTAGTAGAGCAGGCAATCCGTCTGACAGAGTACGAGAGTACAGGAATTCATTTGGACTGCCTGATTTCCAAACAGGTTCTGGAACAGATTTTTGAACATAATACACCACTTCATGACGGTGCGATTATTGTGCGTGGAGACAGAATTGTGTCGGCAACCTGTTATCTGCCGTTGTCGGACAACATGGAACTTAGCAAAGATCTGGGAACAAGACATCGTGCAGCTGTGGGGATGAGCGAAGTCAGTGATGCAGTGATCATTGTTGTTTCTGAGGAAACAGGTGCTGTTTCAGTTGCGCACAGTGGAAAACTTCTTCGTGATATTACACGAGAGGAATTAAGAGCGAGTCTGGAACAGATCCAGAACCGCAAGGTGGAGTCCGGTAAATGGTATTCTTTGCGGAAAGGAAGGCGTAAGAATGAGAACAAGACTGTCGAATAATTTTAGTCTTAAGATATTAGCCTTTCTGGCTGCAGGTTTGTTGTGGCTTATAGTGGTTAATATTGATGATCCGATCATGGATCAGAATTTCAGTAACATTCCTGTAACAGTGATCAATACAGAAGTGCTTGCTTCAGAGGATTCTCCAAAGACGTATCAGATTCTGGATGATACACAGAATGTTACAGTTACGGTAAAGGCAAAACGTTCTGTTTTGAGTAAATTAAGTGCAAATGATATCACTGCTGTTGCTGATATGAAGGAACTTACATTGGAGACACAGATACCGATTGAAGTTACGGTGAAAAATTATAAAGTAGCGGATGCATATGCGACACCACGCAATATGCAGGTGAAACTGGAAGATGAGGAGACAAAGAAATTCCCAATCGTTCCAAAGACAACAGGTACGGTACGTGATGGATATGTTTTAGGACAGATTGAGGCTATGCCGGAGAAAGTATCGATCCGTGGACCGAAATCCGTAATTGATAAGATCAGTAAAGTAGAAGCTACAGTCAGTGTGTCTGGTTTATCCAAGACATCAACGCTGGAATCTGAGCTGAAACTATATGATGAAGATAACAATGAGATTGACCAGAATCTCTTGAGCAATAATCTTGGTACAGAAGGTGTAGACATTCACGTTGAACTGCTTCGTACAAAAAACGTACCGTTGAATTTTGACACTTCAGCGATCCAGGCAGCAAATGGTTATGAATTTTCAAATATTAAATACGAACCGAAAGAGATCAGTGTGTCAGGAGATGTTGATAAGCTTCAGCAGCTATCAGAGATTCAGATTCCGGCGTCAGCGCTGGCAATGGAAAATCTGAAAGAAAAGACAGAAAAGGTTATAGATGTTTCGGAGTATCTTCCGGATGGAATCGTACTGGCTGATGAGAATGCAAATTCTGTGGCAGTAACGATCCTGATAGAAAAGGACGGAACAAAATCTTTCGAAATATCGGTAGGTTCTGTATCGGTTCTGAATCTTGACAGTGATTTGTCTATCAATTATGAATCCGCAGATGCACTGGATATTCAGATTCGTGGACCGGAAGATGCGCTCAATAAGATAAATATCGATGAAAGTGTAAGTATTGATCTGGCAAAATATACGGAACCCGGAACTTATAATGTTCCAATTCAGGTATCACTTCCGGAACATTGTACGTTGGAGAAGAGTATGAGCATTAAAGTAGTGCTTGAAAATAAAGCGAAGGCGAATGTCAAGGACGAAGAAAAAACGAAAGAAAACAATTAAGAGAAAGGCAACAATATGTTAAAGCAGGAAGTAACGATCAGTAATCCGACGGGGCTTCATCTGAGACCTGCGGGGGTATTCTGTAATACGGCGAGCTATTATAACTGCAAAGTGCTGTTTCAACATGAAGAGACAGTAGCAAATGCAAAAAGTGTGCTGAGTGTGCTTGGAGCATGTATAAAAAAAGGGGATAAGATTGTCTTAATCTGCGACGGCGAAGACGAAGCTGATGCAATGAAAGCGATGGTCAGCGCTGTAGAAGACGGATTGGGAGAGTAAAAGTAAAAACAGTTTTTCCAACAGGAAAAACTGTTTTTTGTTAAGGAACTCGGATATACAGAAGGGAGATAAATAATGGCTAAGGATATAGATGAATTGTATAATGAATTAGATCATTTGCCAAATCAGGAACGAAAATACAAGAGAAGCAGGAAAGGATACAGTGAAGATCTGTATGATGATTTCTACAGTCAGGATCTGTATGATGAATATAGCAGACGGTCTGGAAAACAGAGATATTGCGATACGGATCCGTATACAACAGGACGGAGATACCGTGATGCAGATCCGTATACAGCAAGATCCGGTAATCAGAAGAGAAGAAAACGTAAAAAACGCCGGGATGACTGGAGACCGGTAAAGATTGGTGCAGTTTCTCATTTGTTGTGGATTCTGCAGGTTCTTGCTTCCATTGCAGCTTTTGGTTCCATGATTATTCTTGGAATTTTACCGGTGCCATATATGGTGGGATTTGCAGCGATATTGCTGATATTTGCATGTATCGTTAAGATTATGCAGATGCGGGCTGTGCGTTACGGGAAACGCAGAGTGAATGGCAGATGGAAAAAGAAATCAACCGGAAAATGGATTTCTCTTGTGACGGCGGCGTTGATGTGTATTCTCTGCTTTTATGGATTAAAAGTTAATTCGGCGCTGGATACGATCGCAATTGGTGAAGAAAGCGGTAAATACACGGAAGAAAAATCAATTGATGTAATACAAAAGCCGTTCAACGTTTATATCAGCGGTATTGATGTTTATGGTAATATTAATAAAAAGAGCCGTAGTGATGTGAATCTGATTGCAACTGTGAATCCACAGACACATAAGATTCTTCTTACGACAACACCGAGGGATTATTATGTGACGATTCCGGGGGTGTCCGGAACACAAAAGGACAAGCTTACGCATGCAGGAGTATATGGAATCGACACATCGATTGCAACTTTGGAAAATCTATATGATATAGAGATTCCGTTTTTTGTACGTGTAAACTTTTCTTCGGTAGAAAATATCGTGGATATTATGGGAGGAGTAGATGTAGAATCCAAACTGGCATTTACAACAGGAAAAGAATCCGGAACAGTAGTGGATGTAAAAAAAGGAACGAATCATTTTAATGGAAAGCAGGCGCTGGCGTTTGTAAGAGAACGACATGCCCTGGCAGCGGGAGATAATCAGAGGGGGAAAAACCAGCAGGCGCTTCTGACTGCACTGATTCATGAAGCGATGTCTCCGGAGATCGTCTTACATGCAAACAGTATAATCAACAGCGTGGCAGGAAGCGCAGATACGAATATGTCTGAGAATCAGATCAAGTCGCTGATCCGCATGCAGCTTGGCACAATGAAAGGCTGGGATGTTCAGTCTGTGGCGGCGGAAGGAGATTCCAGCGGAAAACAGTATTGCTATTCTTATAAAGGAAAAGCGTTATATGTAACTGTTCCATATGAAAGTTCTGTGTCAAAAATTAAAAAGAAAATGAGGAGGGCTTTGCAATGAAAAATAAGAAAATAAGGCAGATGTTTGCAATGACATTAACAGGTGTGATGCTGTGTACTTTGCCGGTCTGTGCGGCAGAGCCCGCAGAAAATACAGAAACGGCGGAAACTGCGGAAATGCAGAGCCCGGATTCGGCAAAGACGGAAACATCAGAAAAAACGGAAGAGCCTGCGAAGCAGGATGAAGAGACAAAAGAGCTGGTACAGGAGTATACAGGCTGGCTCAAGGAGAACAAAGCAAGAGCGGTGACAGGAACTTACAGCAGTGAACTGAAGAAATTTCCTGCTGATTATCAGAAGCTGCTTGCCACACTTCATAAAGCACATCCAAACTGGATGTTTATTGCGAAAAATACAGGGCAGGACTGGAATGAAGTCGTGGCTAAGGAAAGTATTTCTGGTGGAAAGAGCAGCACGAATAACAGTCTTCTGCCGAAGACAGCAGGAAGCCTTCTGCTCAGTAAAAAGAGTACAGATTATAATGCTTCTACAGGAGCCTACATAGGAAAGGATGGACCAAACTGGGTATCGGCAAGCAGACCGGCAGTTACTTATTATGCAGATCCAAGGAATTTTCTGACGGATCGATATATTTTCATGTTTGAAGCGTTGAATTATAATTCCAAATATCATACATTGACTGGTGTGGAAAATATTTTAAAAGGGACAGATCTTTATAAAAAGAAGATCAGTTATCTGGACAAAAAAGGAAAAACATTTAATTTGAAACGGACGTATGGCGAGACGATTCTTGCTGCCGGTGCAAATGCGGGCGTCAGTCCACTGTTCCTGACATCCAAGATCCGGCAGGAGACAGGCGCTAAGCTGACAAATGGAAGTATTTCCGGCAAATATTCCTATGGCAGGAAATCTTACCGTGGATATTATAATTACTATAATATAGGTGCAGTGCCGGGAGGAGCTACCGGTTCAGCGGTTGCCAATGGTCTTATTTTTGCAAAGGGCGGATCGAGCGGGAAGAACACTTCCTATACAAGACCGTGGATGTCTCCGGTCAGTTCCATTACCGGAGGGGCGCAATGGATCGCAGAAAAATTCATCAAGCGCGGACAGAATACGATTTATTATGAACGCTTTAATACAATTGTAAAACCATATTACAGCCATCAGTATATGCAGAATCTGACGGGAGCGGCAGCGGAAGCAAATTCTACTTATAATACATATAACAATATGAATATTGTCAATGATGCTTATGTATTTTACATTCCGGTTTATAAAAATATGCCGTCACAGGGAGCGACCGTGACGATTTCTAAATCTGTGAAGAGTGGAACTGTTACAACGAATGTCACGCTACGCAAAGGCGTTTCGTCCAGTACGCCTTCACTTGGCACGATACCGAAAGGAAAGAAAGTGACAGTCAGTGGCGGAAAATATACGGACAAGAGTTTGGCGGTTTCCACGCAGGAGGCAAATCCGTACTGGATGAAAGTAACGTATGCCGGAAAGACAGGTTATGTATCCAGCCGTTATCTGCAGATGAATACGAACACGAAGATTGTGGCAGGCAATACAAAACAGCTTAGCGCAAAATCTTCAAAAGCAGGAAAGATTTATTATGAGACAAGTAATCCGGCAGTGGCAACTGTGAATGACAGTGGTAAAGTCACAGGAAAGAAAGCCGGAAAATGTATGATCTATGCAGTGACAAGTTCCGGAAAAGCAGTTGATGCTATTGGAATTGAAGTGACGAAAAAGAGCGGTTCTTCGAATGACAAACCAACGCCAAAACCAGATCCAAAGCCTGCACAGGCAAAAACATATTCAACATACCAAGCAACAACAAACGTTAACTACCGGACAGGAGCCGGAACAAAGTATGCGACGAAAGGAACACTGAAAAAAGGACAAAAGATCAATGTAGAAAACGGCTATTCCAAAAAGGCGGACGGTTATACGTGGTATCGCTTTAAGATGAACGGTAAAAAATATTATGTTGCTTCAAAATACCTGAAAAAGGTAACAGCGGCAAAGAAAACATATACAAAATATGTGACAACAACAAGTGTCAATTACCGGACAGGAGCCGGAACGAAGTATGCGACGAAGGGAACTTTGAAAAAAGGACAGAAGCTCAACGTAGAAAACGGCTATTCCAAAAAGGCAGATGGATATAAGTGGTATCGCTTTAAAATGAATAGCAAAAACTATTACATTGCGTCAAAGTATTTGAAAAAAGCATAAAAATATTTACATAAAAAAAGGAATGAAACGGCATCGTGTAATCCCATGGGAGAGCGCGGTGCCGTTTGTCGTGCCGATAAACCTTGAAATATCGTACATATTCGTATATAATGTTACAGGTATATTAAATATATGCGTATTTTGAGGTGGCTGAATGAAAAAACATTTGCATAAATTTGAGACAACATTGTGGTTATTTATAAAATTTATTTTCTATATATCTTTAATGATGGCGTTTGTCCGTATCATGGGAAGAGAGAGTATCGGACTGACCAGATTGTCCCGTACACTTGGAATTACTGTATCAACATTCGCGATTGTTGGATTGCTGTTCCTGTCTGTATACGGGAAATATGATGTGGGGCGCAGAAAGAGTAAGCCGATCATCTATTCACTGACACTTGCCGTGATCTGCACAGATATTGTTACTTATCTGCAGTTAATGATCATGAGAACCAATGTACCGAGCGTATGGCAATTCCGTCTGAACAGTCTGGGACTTTTAGGACTCGCTCTTTGTGTACAGCTTGTTCTCATTATCTTTTTTTCATATGCGGGAAACTGGTTGTTTTTCCTGATCCACAAGCCGGAACAGTGTTGCGTGATCACATCTTCACAGCGCAGGCTGGACGAGCTTGTATTTTCTATGCAAAAATTCAAAAAGCAATATCAGATTTCGTCTGTTGTGGATTATCGCAATCCGGATAAGCGAAAGTATATCAAAGAAGCGCAGACTGTATTCGTATATGATGTACCGGTAGAAGCGCGTACAGATATTATGCGCTGGTGCTATCAGTACAATGTGAATCTTTATTTCAATCCGGAGATCGAAGATATTATGGAACTGAATGCGGAACAATATGTGTTGAATGATGTATATCTGCTGAATAAGAATGTAAAAGCACTTACTATGGAGCAGAGAATTGTAAAACGGAGCATGGATATTGTTCTGTCGCTTGTGCTAGGAATTTTATCTTCCCCGTTCTGGATCCTTGGAAGTCTTGCAGTGAAACTTAATGATGGAGGGCCGGTTCTTTTTAAACAGGAGAGAGCGACCATTCACGGCAAGCGTTTTGAAGTGTATAAGCTTCGCACCATGAAGCCGAATAATGATAACCATTCCGTTACAAAGGATGATGACCGTATCACGAAGCCGGGCAAGTTTCTTCGCAGAACAAGAATTGATGAACTTCCACAGCTTTTAAATGTATTAAAAGGTGATATGACATTTGTTGGTCCGAGACCAGAGATGATCAAAAATGTAAAGGAATATACCGAAGAACTTCCGGAATTTGAGTACCGTCTCCGCATGAAAGCCGGTTTGACCGGGTATGCGCAGATCCGAGGCAAGTATAATACGACACCGAAAGATAAGCTGATCATGGATATGATGTATATTGAACAGTTCAGTATACTGAAAGATATCCAGCTTATTTTCCAGACGGCAATTGTATTACTGAAATCAGACAGTACAGAGGCGTTTGATAAGAACAACAAACACTGTCCGTATAAATTTGAAAAATGGAAAGAAAAAAAACATGGTAAAAATAATTAAAATAGGTACGGCAGGGCTGCAGCTTTTATATAATGGTATGAAATTATTGCCGACACAGAAAAAAATTGTCATGCTCAGCCGGCAGAGTAATGAGCCATCGGACGAATTCCGTATGGTGGAACATGAACTCTTAAAACAAAACAAAAGTGTTAAGGTTGTGTTGCTGTGTAAAACACTGGATGGGGGCGTGGATTCCAGCCTTTTCGGAAAGATTCGTTATGGTTTCCATATGCTGACGCAGATGTACCATCTTGCAACCGCACAGGTAGCGGTGCTGGATACTTACTGTATTCCGGTCAGCCTGCTAAAACATAAAAATTCGCTGACGGTTATCCAGATGTGGCATTCCATGGGAACAATGAAAAAGTTCGGCTATACAGCACTGGATACAGCAGAAGGCAGCAGACGCGAGATAGCCGAAGCAATGAAGATGCATCAGAATTATGATTATGTATTTGCGAGTGCAGATGCGTACAAGGATCATCTGGCAAAAGGATTCCGCTGTGAGATTGAAAAAATCGTCACTATGCCGCTTCCAAGACTGGATCTGCTAAACAGCAGGTCTTATCAGGAAAAGACAAAAGAGAAGATATATGCAAAATATCCGAAACTGAAAGAAAAGCCGGTGATTTTATACATTCCGACATTTCGGAAAGATGAGACAGCATTTGGTCCGGCACTTGAAAAATTGATTCATGCAGTCGATACAGACAGATATAATCTGGTTGTGAAATTACATCCGCTGTCGAAGATGAAGCTTCAGAATGAGACCATGAGCGCTGACGGATTTTCAAGTTTTGAGATGCTGTCCGTAGCAGATTATGTAGTCAGTGATTATTCCTGTATTATATACGAAGCAGCAGTACTCGGCATTCCGCTGTATTTCTATGATTTCGACATGGATTTTTATAAAAATGGCAGAGGACTTGCGATTGACTATGAAAACGAACTGCCGGGTGTGATATCCGAAGATGCAGCTGAGATCGTGCGTGCGATCGAAGAAGACTCTTATGATAAGAAAGCCTTAAAGCAGTTTGCAGATAAATATGTAACACCAACAGAACATGCAACAAAAGACATTGCAGATTTTATATTTCGATTTATTAAATAAACGGAGGAACGAAGATGAACAGAGTTTTAGAAGACGATTTAAAGACAATTATTGCAGAAGATCTTTCATGGGAGAAACTGAAAAATAAAACCGTAATGATTACCGGTGCAAGCGGTATGGTAGGTTCTTATATGTTATATGTACTCCTGATGCTCAACGATGAGAAGCATTATGGTATTAAAGTGGATGCTGTTATGAGAAATGTAAATAAACTTCCGGAAGAGATCAGAAACCGTGAAGATGTGAATGTTGTAGTAGCTGATGTGACAAAAGATATCCCGGATGTCGGAGATATTGATTATATTATCCATGCAGCAAGTCCGGCAAGTCCGCTTATTATGCAGAACCAGCCGGTGGAGACAATTGCCGCAAATACAATCGGAACATTTAAAACACTGGAACTTGCAAAAGAGAAAAATGCAGAAGGATATCTCTTTATTTCATCCAGAGAGATCTACGGACAGCCGGATGAAGGACAGGAATTCTTCTATGAGAATACTTACGGATTTGTAGACCAGTTGAATCCAAGATCCTGCTATTCCGAAGGAAAGAAAGCAGCAGAGACGATGTGCGTATGCTTCCATGAAGAGTATGGCTTGAATACAAAGATTGCCAGACTGGCACACACATACGGACCGGGAATGTCTATTTATGATGGACGTGTACAGGCAGATTTTCTGAAAAATGTATATCATAATGAAAACATTGTATTGAAGAGTGAAGGAACAGCAGTCAGAACTTATACTTATATTGCGGATGCTATCGCAGGTATGTACCGGATTCTGTTAGATTCGGAAGATATTGTATATAATATTGGTAATGAAGCAGGAAAAGTTTCCATCCGTGATCTGGCAGAGATTCTTGTAAGCATTTATCCGGAGAGAGGACTGAAACTTGTATTTGATATTCCGGAGGGCGGAACAAAGGGAACTGCGCCATATACACTGGGAATCTTAAGCAGTGAGAAGCTCAGAAAACTTGGATGGAACCCAAAGTATTCTGTAAAAGATGGATTCAAGAGAACTCTGGAATATCTGGAACTGGAAAACGTTGAATAGCTAATATAGAACAAAAAGAAAAACAACAGGTAAAATAAGGAGAAAAGACATGAGTAAAAATATTGCAATTGTATTCGCAGGTGGAGTGGGAGCCAGAATGGGTTCCGGACTTCCGAAACAGTTTATCGAAGTAAACGGAAAACCAATCATTATCCATACACTGGATATTTTTGAAGAGCATCCGGACATTGACGAGATTTACGTGGCATGTAAAGAAGAGTATATTCGCAAATTACAGAAGATGGTACAGCGCCATATGATCGACAAAGTGAAAAAAATCGTTCCGGGCGGCGCAACCGGACAGGATTCCATCTACAATGCATTACAGGCAGCAAGAGAGAACAATACACCGGATTCAATTGTACTCATCCATGATGGTGTACGTCCATGTATTTCAAAGGAAGTCATTGATGATGACCTGGCATGCGTAAAAGAACACGGAAATGCGATTACATGTACACCGTTATTTGAGACACCGGTCATCAGCGAGGATGGAAAAACAGTAGATGAAGTTCCACCGCGTTCCAAATTCTATACAGCCCAGGCACCACAGTGTTTTTATCTGGGTGATGTGCTGGAAGCACATGCACAGATGCGTATGAATAACCCGGGATATGAAGGCGTCGTAGATACATGCAGTATGATGAAAATGCTTGGAAAGAAGGTTTCACTTGTAGCCGGCCCAAGAGGTAATATTAAAGTTACAACGCCGGAAGATCTGTATACATTCCGCGCAATGATTCAATACAGAGAATCCGAACAGATTTTCGGATTTGCCAACAGAGAAGTTCCATCCGGATTAAAGAAATAAAGAAAGTTTTGACAAACGATACCTATTTGATTATAATAGGTGAGGTGTGCGTAAAAAGCACAGTGACATGAAAACGAAAATAGGGTCTAAATATCTAGGAGGAAAAACGGTGTTTACAAGTGTTAGATACGTGATAAGAGAGAATACGCAGAATATGTATCGTATTTTTTCTATCGCAAAATATGAGCTGCTGGCAGATATGCGTGACAGTAAGCTTGGATGGTTCTGGAATTTTGCCAATCCGGCGATTCAGGTAATGACTTATTGGTTTGTATTTGGTTATGTATTTAATAGAAAAAGCGTAGGGCATATTCCTTATTTGCTCTGGATGCTTGGCGGAATGGTTGTATGGTTTTTCATCAGCCCATGTATTACGGACGGATGTAATGCAGTCTTTAAAAAGATAGATGTAATTACGAAGATGAAGTTTCCGGTCAGTGTTCTGCCGATGACAGTTGTTTTACAGAAATTGTTTGATCATTTTTGCCTGATGATTATACTGATTGTAGTATTTGCATTATATGGTTATTATCCAACCTGGCACTGGATCGGGTTGATTTATTATCTGCTGTGTGCGATTATATTTGCAGTATCGCTTTCATTGACGACATCTGTATTAAATATGCTTGCACGTGACACGAGAAAACTGATTCTTGCATGCATGCGTCTGCTTTTGTATTTAACCCCTATTTTATGGGATATTGACAAATTAGGACATGGACGTTTGATGAAACTGATGACGTGTAATCCAATTTATTATGTAGTACAGGGATTCAGAGACTGCTTTTTCTACCACAAAGGTATTATGGCATATAGTTGGTCTATGGGATGGTTCTGGGGAATTACTTTAGTACTCTTCTTTTTTGGAAGCTATATGATGTATAAATTTAAAACACGTTTTATTGATCTGATCTAATTTACGAGGAGAATATAAGTGATGAGACAGCAGGATATTGCAATTGAATTTAAAAATGTATCAAAAATATATAAATTAAAACGAAAAGATAAAGAAGTAAAAAAGGATGAAAAGACACAGTTCTTCTATGCATTGAAGGACTTGTCTTTTCAGGTAAAAAAAGGACAGGTTCTCGGTATACTGGGAACGAACGGTTCCGGAAAATCTACAATGGCACTTGTTTTATCCGGAATTGCATCTCCGGATGAAGGAGAGATCATTGTCAATGGTGAACAGGCACTGGTCGCCATTAATACAGGACTTAATAAGCAGCTTACAGGTCTGGAAAATATAGAACTGAAAGGTGCTTTGCTTGGTTTATCAAAAAAAAGAGTGCAGGAAATTGTAGATGGAGTAATTGAATTCGCGGAGATTGGAGATTTCTTATACCAGCCTGTCAAGAAATATTCCAGTGGTATGAAATCCAGACTTGGATTTTCAATTAACCTTTGTCTGAATCCAGAGATTATGATTATAGACGAAGCATTGTCTGTTGGTGATAAATCTTTTGCTAAAAAATGTCTGGATCGTATGCAGGAATTAAAAGAAGATGGAAAGACAATTGTATTTATTTCACATTCACTTCCACAAGTGCAGGAATTTTGTGATTCAGCAATGTGGTTGGAAGGTGGAAAAATGAGAGAATATGGTGACATTGACACAGTGTGTGAACATTATGCTGAATACATTGAAACTTATAATACACTTACAAAGGCACAAAAAAAAGCAGAGCGAGATGAAAAGTTTAAGGAACGTATTATAAAAGACAGAAAGCCAGGATTATTTGACAGACTTTTTGGGTAATTTTATCTGTGTTATTTACATGGAAAATGGAGTGTAGGAGTAGGAAGAAATGAAGATAGGTATTATTTCGATTAATATGTTCTCGAAGGGATTAAATTTTGCTTGCCCTTTGCATAATTTTGCTTTTCAGCAGTTTTTGTTAAAAAATAAAATTGATAATACAATTATCAGTTATACACCTGTATATTTTAATGATTTTAATCTCAGACATCCATATGAGTATTATAAAAAAATATGCGATAATATGGAAAAAAACGGAAAAAAAGAATTGGATCCGGATAATTGGCAGCGTTTTACTGAATTAAGGGACGAATATCAGGCGCTATATAATGAACGTGAAAGAAGATATGATAAATTTCAGAATTTTATTGATACCAATTATATTAAAACAGATAAAATTTATGATGCAGATTTGTTAGAAGTGGAAGATCCGGGATTTGATTGTTATATCTGCTGTACAGATGTTATCTGGAAGAAAGAGCCGGGTTTTGGTTTTGATCGCGGTTTCTTTTTGGCGTGTTCTTCTTTGGAAAATAAATGGAAAATCTCCTATGCGGCGAGCAGAGGTGTATATCATAGTGAAAATGAAGAGGATGAAAAGACATTTCTTCATTATATTGACGACATTGATGCTGTTTCCGTCCGTGAAAAATTTCTGGCAGAATATTTAAGAAAGAATATAAGCCAGGATGTTACGGAAGTGCTGGATCCAGTACTGTTACATGAAAAAGAATTTTATTATGATTTTATGAAAAAACCGGAAGAAGAACATTATTTGTTCTTATATTATGTACAGGAAAAAGCAGAGGCTACGATTGAACAGGCTGTAAAATATGCCAGAGCACATAATTTAAAGATTGTCGAAATTACAGATCGTCCAATTAAAGGCGGACGTCTTCAGCAGTATACTGATGTAGAAGTTATTTATAATTATGACATGGGAATTGAAGAATGGCTGGGGTACATCCGCTATGCAGATGCCGTGTTTACAAATTCATTCCATTGCTGTTGTTTTAGTATTTTGTTTGAGAAAGAACTTTTCGTTGGCTTTCGTATGGGAGATAAAGTTACGCATGTATTAGAAATGTTTGACATGTTAGAACGTAAATTTGAAAGGGAAAGTGATTTGATTAATAATCCACTGCCTAAGACAGATTACGAAAAAGTAAAAAAAATTATGGCTGAAAAGAGAAAAGAATCATCTGAATTTATTTTAAATGCAATTCATGCGATGGAGAATAAAGAAAAGCAAAAAAAAGATTATGGATGGTGGAAGCGCAGACAAACATATCCAATTCATTATAACAGCGGCGTAAAAGATGAAGTAAAAGTTGGTACATTTGCTTCGGTACCGGGAGAAACCAGGAGATTTTCTTCGGGAAGTACAGAATTTACTCCTGAAAGATATGCAGAGAATGATGGAATGTTTAAATTACTTTTCAATGGATTCGGATATCATAATCACGTTCCTGCAGGATGGAGGATTCGTTTCCGAATAGGAAAACGCTGGTATTGGTACTTAGAAGATCATACGTATGTTGAAAGAACGGAATATAGTGAAAATAATGAAAAATATAGTCCATTAAAAATTTTCAGAGAAGGTGAACGGATTCCGTTTATCCCACTTAATGGAATAAAGGGAATTGTAGCAGAGGCAATCTGGGAAGAAGGAATGAATTCTTTTGATGTTGTTTATAACGGAGGCAGGAAATCCCGAAAATTACAATATCAGTTCGATGAGTCAAAAGGAACAGTATTTGCCAGAAATGATCTTTCTGTTGAATATCGAATGTCAGAAGCAGGCATTAATGATGGTACATCAGAACTCCTTAATGAACATTATTCTATCCCACATTATAAATGTTTAGGTAGAAAGATGCGTATAAAGGATAATGATAAATGGTATTGGTACATGGCGGATGGTTCTTTAAAATTAATTGAGCCAGGAACGCCGGAAACAGGTGAACGTTATATATTTAAAGAAGAGTCAAAGATTCCGTACATTCCGGCAGGAAATGTAAGTGTTGTTGTATTTGAATCTATCTGGCAACCGTCTGTTTCAGCAAAATGCTGGCATAAAGTTAAGAAGCTGGTTCATCCTGCGAAAGGAAAAGAAAATGAATAAGCCAGATGTATTTTTTGAAATTTGTAATTTAAAATGGGAAAGAATTTTCCTGTCACTTGAAGTGCAGACAAATTGTAAGGATAATGCTACATTCAGTCTGGAAAGAATTGGAAAAATTATACATGAAGAAAAGGAAGGCACAGAGAGTGTCTGTGCGGAGGTTCTGGAAAAAATCCCGGTTTCCTATGAAAAGAAAGAGAATGGATGTTATTATTTTTTCTTGAATATTTCCGCGATGAACGACAATGCATTTCTCAATAATGGAAAATGGAGAATCGTGGCGCATACAGCAGATAGTGATTATGTATGTGTTACGTCTCATAAAACGGGGTATCTTTTAGACGATTATTCGAGAATATTCCGTTATGGAAAAGGAAAGTATGCATATAATATTTCGTTCAGCTCTTTGGAGGACGAAAAGAATTTCTGGTTTTTGATAAATTCTTATTTTATGATACAGAATAAGCATTGGAAAACCCGCCGTTATGTGCAGGAAGCGATGACTTTAAAGGGAAAATTCAAGCGTTTGAATATGTATACTGCGATTGTTCTAATGCGGGCTTTTTACGTTGTATGGTCGCATATCTTTCCAAAGCGTGGAAAAAATATTCTGTTGATGAGTGAAACGAAAGATTATTTGTGGGGCAACCTGAAGTCAATAGATGAAAGGCTGCATGCAAGAGGACTGGATAAGCAATTTCATATTTCGTATTCATTCAGAAGAGCTGTTGGATCCCATATGAGCATACTTAGCTGGGCAGGGCTGATATTCAAGATCGCAAAACAGGATTATATTTTTGTTGATGATTATGTACCGGTATTCGGTTTTTTGAAATTATGTAAGAAAACGAAGTTGATTCAGGTATGGCATGCTGGAGTAGGTTTCAAATCAGTCGGATACAGCCGTTTTGGAAAGAGCGGTACGCCGTTTCCGGCAGGTTCCTGCCATAAGCAATATGATTATGTACTGGTAGGTGCTCCAAAACTGGTTGAGGTATATGCAGAGGTATTTGGACTTCCGGAAAATCGTTTTCTCCCGGTTGGAATGCCGAGGCTGGACGGATTTTTAGATGAAAATAAAATCCAGAATTTCAAAAATGAATTTTATAAAGAATATCCAAATCTGCAGAGTAAGAAAATTATTCTGTTTGCACCGACATATCGTGGCGACGGACAGAAAACAGCAAATTATAATTATGACTGGCTGGATTTGAAAGAGATTTATGATTTTTGTGGAGAAGAATATGTATTTTTAGTAAAGATGCACCCGTTTGTAGATGATCCGATTCAGATTCCGCAGGAATATCAGAACCGAATCATAGATTTTGCATCTTATCCGAATATTAACGATCTGTATTATGTGACGGAGATTCTGATCACAGATTATTCTTCAAACTATTTTGAATATTCTTTAATGGAGCGCCCGATTTTGTTTTACACACCGGACAGAGAAGTTTATGAATTGTCACGCGGTGTGCACAGAAGTGTAAAGGAATGCGCACCTGGAAAAGTGTGTGATACATTTGAAGAAATGATGCGTGCACTTCGAAATAAGGATTATGAGATTGAAAAGGTACATCAGTTTGTAAAAGATAACTATGATGAATATGACGGCCATGCGGCAGATAAGGCAATTGATGCTATCTTATTAAAAAAGTAGAAAAAGAAATGACAGAGGACTGAAACCAAAAATCCTTTGTCATTTTTGATTTTCTAATGTATCTTAATATATAATTCATAAAGTTGGTGTGGAATACAGATGAGATTATGGTATAATCATAGTAATGTGCATAAATTATTAAAAAGGAGAAGAAAAGATGCAGATGAAAAAACAATTAAAACGTATTTTAGCGTTTGTTATGGCGTTCACTTTCATAGTGTCTACACAGGTACACGCCGCAGATGGCGAAAGTAGCGCACTGATGGATATCAAATCTGATGGATATGAGATTCAGATTACTGATTCCGCCAGTATCACATATACTGGTAAAGAAGTCAAACCGGCGATTAAAGTTGTGAGAACAGATGAATCAAAAGAAGAAACAGTTCTTGATGAGAACAAATATGAGACTGCATATTCTGATAATGTGAATGCAGGAACTGCCAAAGTTACTGTAAAGGGAAAAGAAAATGAAGGCGTTACCGGAGAATTAACAAAAGAATTTACAATTTCTCCGGCATCTTTGAAAGATGCAGCGGTTACAGTGGCAAACAAGTCAGCTACATACACAGGAACAGCCGTGAAGCCTGCAGTTACAGTAGAACTTGGTGGTAAAGTGTTAAAAGAAAATACCGATTATAAAGTGTCTTATGCGAATAATAAGAATGTCGGAACTGCGGAGATAACCGTAACCGGAATCGGTAATTATACAGATACTGCCAAAGCAACATTTTCGATTGTAGTTGGAACTTCTGATATCAAGACAAGTTCTGTATACAATAAGGTTAGTCTTTCGTGGGGAAAGGTTACAGGAGCTTCCGGATACAAAATCTACCGCAGTACATCAAAAGACAGTGGATATAAAGCAATAAAAACAGTTAAATCCGGAGCAACAGTAAATTATAATGATACGAAGGTTACTTTTAATCAGACGTATTATTATAAAGTGCGTGCATATCGTATAGTTGGAGATAAAGCAGTATTTGGAGAGTATTCACCAGTTTCGAAGCAGAAAGTAAAAGTAGGAACTTCTTCAGTAAAGCGTACTGCATCTGCATCTACGACATCTTACAATGCAGTTACTGTAAAGTGGAGTAAAGTCAATGGTGCAAATGGCTATAAAGTATATAGAAGTACATCTGTAAATGGAACTTACAAGGCATTAAAAGTTATAGCAAATGCAACCTCATATACAGATAAGACAACAACATGTGGAACTACTTATTACTATAAGGTGCGTGCATATCGTCTTTCAGGAAAGACAAAATGTTACGGTGATTTATCAAAAGCAAAATCCGGTCGTGCACTTCCGGGAACAACAACGATTAAGGCAAGTTCTGAGTGCTTTCAGACAAAGGTTAATTTAAAGTGGGTAAAAGTATATGGCGCGAGTGGATATGAGATTTACAGATCTACGTCAAAATCAGGGAAATATACACTTGTAAAGAATATTAAAAGTGGACGTACTGTAAAATGGACTAATTCGGGCCTGAAAAAAGGACAGTATTATTACTATAAGATTCGTGCATATCGTACAGTAAATGGCAAGAAATTATATGGCGGATATTCTAATCGTTTCCGTAAAGGAACGGCAGGATGGAAATATATAAACGGATTAAAATTATATTATGATGCGCAGGGAAAACTTGTAAAAGATGTCAGCAAGATTATCGGAAAACAGTCCTCTTATGTGATTAAAGTTAATAAAAAGATGAATGTTGTTACTGTTTATGCAAAAGACGGAGATAACGGCTATATTATTCCGGTAAAATCATTTGTATGTTCAGGCGGTGCGGCAACACCGGTAGGTACATTCTATACACCGGCAAAATATCGCTGGCAGACATTGATGGGACCATGCTATGGACAGTGGTGTACAAGAATTCATGGCGGTGTATTATTCCATTCTGTGTTCTACAGTACAAGAAGCAATTCTACATTAAGTGTGAATGCTTATAATAAACTGGGAACAACCTGTTCGCATGGATGTGTAAGATTAAGAGCGGGAGATGCAAAATGGATTTATGATAACTGCCGGTTGAGAACAAAGGTAATTATTTATAACAGCTCTTCGGTTGGTCCGTTTGGAAAACCGAAAGCAGCAAAACTTGCATCATGGCATACATGGGATCCGACAGATCCGACAGCAAGAAGCAAATGTAAAGCTCGTGGATGCCACTAAAAGAATCAAAGAAGAATATGAAAATGGCTACAGACTATTGAAAGTTTGTAGCCATTTATATTATAATACAAAAGTATGTGCAGAATCATTTCTAATGAGAAATAATTATAGAAATAACAGGAGATGCTTTATGAACGAAATAAGATATGAAATAATTATCACATTTCTTGAAAATGCAGATAAATTAAAGAAAACGGTACAAAGCTGTGAAAATCAGATATTAGAGAATGACAGAATTATAATTGTTGGAACCGGTAATCTGGAACAGATAAAATCATTAAAAGAGATTAAGAAATATAAAAAACAGATTACATTCAAACAGACAGCCACCGTTGCGGATGCTTATAATGAATGTGTGAGAGAAAGTGAGTCACAGTATACAATTTTCATGAAAGAAGGAGACTGGCTGGGTGAAGGGTTTCTGAAACATGCAGCCAGTGTAATGGAAGATGAAAAAGAACAGCAGATAGAAGAACCGGAAGCGGAATCAGAGTCACAAATTGAATCAGAGGATGAACATGAGGAAGAACATAAGACGAAAGGTGTAGTATTACAGAACGAAATTATGAATCCGGGAGAAGTATCTGTTCTGCTCCCTGTACAGTATTGTGATAATCTGCTGGTTTCTGAAAAGCCTAAAAAACATATTTTAAGTAAAAAAGTAATTAAAGGAACTTATGGAGTAGATATTACAAAGAATTACTGGGCACTGCAAACTGCTTTGCCAGGTGCGGTAATACGGACAGCATGTTTAAAAACATATACCTTTAATACTGAAATCATGTTTGAATATGACACGGATGTGTTGCTGCGCATTTTGAATAATGAAAAAAAATATCTGGTAACAGACAGGGCAGAGTATTATTATTTTGATCCGAAGGAAAATCAGGTATTATATCACATTCCTGCGCATTATTCACAGTGGTATGAAGAATCCGCAGAAAAATATTTATTGCCATTATTAAGGGATTCGGAAGATAGCCTGTTTATACAAAATTATGCGGTATATTATATCCTGAATCGATTCTTATGTAATCTTGACAATCGTAATAAAAAACAGCTTCTTGGAAAGAAGTTTGATAAATACTTAGAGGTAGTAAAAGAAATTTTCGGATTTGTTGATGATTATTATCTTACGAATCAGGATCTGCATAAATATTTATCAAAAAACCCGCAGATTTTATGTATGTTCCTTCGAATCAAATATGGAATTGATAATGTGAAATATGAGTATCGACAGGAGATTGATCCGGAGACAGAGGAAAAGGATCTTGTGATGTACTTTAATGGAAATCGTATTTCTTCTGTAAACAGTCATTATTTTTCAATCGGAATGATGAATTATGTAGATGGAAAAGTCTGGCTGGATGGTTCTCTGATCAGTATATTTGCGCAAGGGGGAATTGATTTTTATGCTGAATTTAACGGAAAGATGATAAAGGTAGAGGATACAGATTCTTATTCCCTTACAAAATATTTTGGAGTTCCGGCTTACAGAAGAATTACTTATCATCTGGAATTGCCGTTGAATCCAAATAAGAAAAATCAGGCAGTACGGTTTTATGCAAAAGATAAAAATGACAAATATCAGTTGAGAATTACATTTTCGGATCACTGGGCGAAATTAAGTAAAATACCAAGATATTCCTACTGGCATTTTAATAAATATTTATGCCATCATGCGGAAAATTCGATTGTATTTAAAAAAGCAAATATTGTAAATGTTTTGAAAAGAGAGATACAGTTCCAGTTGAATCTACTGAAGATCAATTCTAAATACAGCCGCCATGCATTGGCGCTCCGGTGGTTATATTGGATTACAAGACCATATTTTAAAAAGAAAAAAATCTGGTTGATGTTAGACAAATTATACAAAGGAGGAGACAGTTGCGAATATCTGTACCGCTATTCGGCAAAATTAGAAGATGGTGTTACAAGATATTATGTAATTGATAAGAAAACGCCGGATTATAAAAAATTGAAAAAAGACGGATATAAGCCATTGGCAACAAATTCGCTGATGCATCAGCTTGCATTTTTAAATGCAGATCTTGTATTGATCACAAATTCACATTTGTTCCCGTTTAATGGATTCCGTAAAGAAAAGTCCAAATATTTCAGAGGACTTTGCAATTTTTCATCTATGTGTCTGCAGCACGGATTATCTGTGCAGAAGTGTGCAATGGCACAGAGAAGGATTATTGATAATACGACAGGATATTTTCTGGCATCGAAATATGAATATGAAAATCTCTCCAAACATGCATATGGATATCAGAATTTTGATGTGTTGAAATTAACAGGAATCGGACGATATGATGGATTGATCAGTAATGACCAGAAACAGATTTTGCTTTCACCAACCTGGAGAATGTACAATGCGCTTCCGGTAACAACGAGTGAAGGTGATCAGAGGGGATATAATCCGGAGTTTAAAAACTCTACATATTACCAGGTGTATAATAATCTGATCAATCATAAACGATTGATTGACTGTGCAAAGAAGACTGGATATAAGATTAAATTCTTACTGCATCCGATTTTGAGTTCACAGGCAGATGATTTTACACCGAATGAAGAAGTAGAAGTAATTCCATCTGTTGGAGATTTAAGCTATGAAAAGATATTGACAGAATCTAGTTTGATGGTTACGGATTATTCAGGAGTTCAGTTTGATTTCGCTTACATGAGAAAGCCGATTGTTTATTTCCATCCGGAAGAGCTGCCACCACATTACGAAGATGGAATCTTCTTCTACGATACAATGGGATTCGGTGAGATTTGCACGAAGACAGAACAGCTTGTGGACCTGCTGTGTGAATATATGCAAAACAATTGTGTTATGAAAGAAAAGTATGTAAAGCGCGCAGATGATTTCTTTGTATATAAAGATCATAATAACTGTAAGAGAATTTACAAAGAGATAATGAAGAGTCAGAAACAGATTGATATAGACAAAATGCGAAAGTAACAGGTGTGTATTATGAAAAAACATTATTTTGCATATGAAATGTTCTCGAAATACAGGGGAGCAATTATGGGAATACAGATTTTATTGATTGTGTTTTTCCATTTTACAGAAGATTGCAAGGGATATAACGTCAGATATTCTGGTATAGTTTACTGGTTTTATAATTATGTTAAAAGTTCCGGAGTAGATATATTTCTTCTGGTATCAGGTTTAGGACTTTATTATTCCTGGAAGAAGAGGGCAGAGCTGAAATCGTTTTATCAAAGGAGATTTGTAAAAATACTGATTCCATATTTTCTGGTTGCGGTACCGGCATGGATATGGCTGGATTTGATTGAAGAACATAATGGATTAGTAAAGATGTTTTCGGATCTATTTTTTCTTACATTCTTTGTTGGAGAAAATAAATGGTTCTGGTATATATTATTATGTGGTTTTTGTTACCTTATTTTTCCATATATATTCGATGTGATTGAGAAAGTCCGGGATCATACAGAAGCAAAGATGCGTGTACTTGTATTGTGTCTGACAGCTACAATTGTTACAATGCTGCTGCAATTGTATGCAAAAGATCTGTATATGAATATTAGTATTGCAACAAAGAGAGTTCCGGCATTTATAATCGGTGTATATATTGGAAAATTAGCCTGGGAAAAGAAGGGAAAACCCATATGGAGCGTCTGGTTACAGCTGATACTTTTATGTTGGATGATGATTCCATTGCAGCTATATAACAAAAAGATAATGGGAGTATATTTACTTGCATTGATGAATTTGACAATCTGCGAGATTCTAATGTTGCTCTTTGAATGGACAGAGAATAAATCTTCTGTGATTTTAAAGTTGAGAAATGGTATTTTGGCAATATTAAACTGGTTTGGTAAATATACGATAGAGATTTATTTGATACATGTTGCATTCAGAAAAGTATTTAAGACTTTGGATTATCCTACATATCGATTAAAATATGAAGGAAGTATGCTTTTAATTTCATTTGTTCTTGCAGTTGCTTTGAAGTATTTGGATCTTTTCATAGAGAAAAGAGTACTTCTGAGTTTACAAAAAAATTAGCTTGAGAATTACGAAAGACTTTTTGACGAAAATTAATTGTCCAAAAAGTCTTTTTTGTCATAGCATCCGGAGGAAGCTGCCATTGGCAGGTTCTGTAGGTTATAACCACAAAATGAGAATAAAAATATGTCAGAATATACTAACAGAAAATATTATTCTATATATTTTCTGAAAATCAAAAAATATATAGAGGGTTTGTGTTAAAATGCTACAATGGATGTTTTAGGAGAAAGGAAAAGTGGAATGAGTAATTATAAAAAAATATTTTGTATGAGTGTTTATAAAATAATTACGATTATAACATTTTGCGTGTTGTTGATGATAGGGAGTGGAACGATTTTTCATGCTCATAACAGTGTGTTTATGTCTGTTTTACAGCCAGCGGTAAGGATAGCATTTTTAATAATATTAATTTTGACGGTTATAGGCAGTTATGTTTTATTGTTCCGTTTTTTTCAAAATGCTTCAAAAAAGTCAATTATAATAGCTACGCTGGTAATTGTATTCATGATGTTACTTGTGTATGGAATAATTCTGTATAATATTCAGCCATTTGCTTCATCGGATGCTTATAATGTACAGGATCTTGCACTTTATTTGGCGAAGACTGGGAAACACCGAGTGTCTGCGGATGCGCCTCATGCAATGGAATATTTTGGATATTATGCTAATAATTATTTTTTAACAATTTTATTAGCAAAATATTTCAGGATTTTGTTGTGGCTTGGAATTCAGGATATATATATTCCATTATATATATTAACAATTGGAGGGATGCTTGTTGGAACAATGTTCTTGTATTTGACAGGAGTATATGTGAAGGGAATTCGTGGTGGAGCAGAGATTTTGGCACTTTGTGCAGGTAATCCACTATATTATATATTGCCGCTGTGGGCATATACAAATGCACTTTCAGTACCATTTACTGCTGCTACAGTATACTTTGCTATTCGTCTGTTGCATGAAAAGGGAAGAAAGGGCAGAGGTATATCTGCAGCTTTATTTGCAGGAAGTCTTGCAGTTGGATATTATATACGACCGACCGTTGTGATACCGGCTATTGCTTTTTTAATATGCCTTATTGTAGAGCTGATTGCAGGAAAACGTCAGTGGAAAGAGGTAGGAGAATGTGTTGGAATTGTAATCGTGGTTTCAGCGATTACAATAGGTGGAATTTCAAAGATAAATCACAGATATTTTTCGGAGGTATCTGATCAGAATATTCCAATTACACACTGGATGATGATGGCATCTCATGGAACTGGTGAACTTGATATTGCAGATTATAAATATACGATACAGTTTCCGTCAAAAGAGGAGAAACAGAAGGCTGATTTAAAGCGGTTAAAAGAGAATTATGAAGCATATTCGCTATCGGAGCTGTTTGATTTTATAAATAAAAAATTAGATATTTCCTGGTGCTATGCTGATGGAAATGATCTTTTGGAAAAGGTTTCACAGAACCGGAAAAATACAGTTATTTACAACTGGATTCTTGGAAGTAAATCGGATTTATTCCGAACATATTGTTATGCTTTTCGTATTGCGAATATAGGGATGGTTCTGCTTGTATTATGGAAGATGCTGAAAAAAAGAAATCAGGATGTAAATCAGGTGTTTTATACATTATCATTTTTAGGTGGCGTATGTTTTTACAGTATATGGGAAATAAAAGCGTCTTATGGAATGCCATTTCTTATGTTTCTTTTGCTCCTTGGAAGTTATGGAATGGAATATTTAGCAGAGCAGATGAAAGAAAAAAAGAAAAAATGTATTTGTATAAATGAGGGAGGCAAAAACTTCTGGCAGAAAACAACAATAATTATATTTATCGTGAGTGTTTCAGTAATGATGTATGCAGAAATCAGTCAGTCTGTAACGGTACATAAAGAATGGGAAGTCCATTGTGCAGATATAGGATCTGTAAGAAAAATAAAAGGATATCAGAAACGATTCCGTCTGGAGCAGATTTTTTATGCGGACAGACCATATAACAGAATCGTTCTCATGGCTGGCGCAAAGGGAAAAGCCAAAGAGAATAATGCAAGTATATATGTGAAATTGACGGACACTTCCGGAAAATTGTTATATCGTGGAGAAATTGCAGCAAAAAATCTTTCCAGGCAGCAGGAAGTTGTATTAAAAATTCCGAAAGTTTCACCAGAAGGTAAAAGAAAATATAAATTAACAATATGGAAGAAAAATGAGTACGCAGGAAATTTAAATATCTGGAAACGGAAAGAAGGTGTGCTCCATAGTTATAAAGGAGTGATGAAAATTTCCGGCGATAAAATGAAGTCAAAGCTGTATCTGGGTGTTTATCTGGAAAAGCAGGAAGCATGGTGTTCTGGAAGAACGGCTTTTGTTATATGCTTATGTTTTTGCGTGCTTGCATCTATGGTATTTTTGTGTTGCCCGGAAACATGCCTGAATAAAGTGAAAGAAAACGGATAATGTTAGATCATTTGGGAGAAAAAGATGAAAAAGAAAATTATAATAAAAATAGTGTCTATGACATTAGTATTGAGTATGCCGGTGTGCTTAAAGGGACATGCTGCACAAAAGATTTGTTTTGAGATGAAAAATCCGAGCAATACACAGGGAATGGCTTTGGGAAAAACTAGTAAACAAGTATACATATTAAGAACAAAGGAATCTAAGAATAATCCAGAAGAAGACAGTGTGTCTGTTCGTTTTTATGAAAATGGAAAATTGAAACAAGAATATTATGTCTGGAAACCGACCTATAAATTAGAAAAACCTGAACATCCAAATGGATTGAGTTATTATAATTCATATATTTATATGGTGGCTGGAGATAATAGAATATTTTTGTTACATCTTAATGAAGACGGAACTATTGAAAGTCGTTTGACTTGTGTCATAAAAGATAATAATAATAAGATACTTAAGAATAAAGTATATGGCATAGCGCATATCGAGAATGGAAGTTTTCTAGTGCGTGAAAAATTGGAGGATGGTACTAAGCAATATGGTGTTTATAAGTTTAATAAACAGGAAAAGAAAGCTCGGGAAGATCATGTTTTTAAAATTTTAGATAATGCTAATGGATACAATACAGGCCAAGATATAGGGATAAAGATAGATGATGAAAGAAAACATGTTTTTGTTGTTACGTCTAATAAAATTGATAAACAATGTGTAAAAAATAGAGTATTGAAGTACAGATTAAAGCAGAATGAGTCTAATAAATATGTGGGAGCTGTATATGAAAAAACAATTGATCTTGATAGACCGTCGACAGATTATTCGTTTTATGAAGTAGAAAGCGTTGATTTTTCTTCTGGTGGAAGAATGTATTTTACAGGAAATGAAAAAATTAATGAACGTGATGCTGATAAAGTTAGATATTACTATTAATGTAATAAAAAGGGAGCGGAACGATTAAGTCGCTCCCTTTTCCACAATTTCTGAAGATAATATTAAGAATTGTTGAAGCTTTACAGAAGATGGACATATAAATGGAAAAAGTGTGCTAGACTACGAAAAGAACAAATCATAGAGGTATAAAATACGAGAGTAGAAAGATATGCATACTTTTAGAATCAAATTACAATTGAATTTATATAAAGCCGTTATGGCATTAACTTTATTTTTTATTGTATTTATAGAAGCAGGGACAATCGTGACAGCACAAAGCCAGGTGTTTGCAGGTATTTTGTCACCGGTAATGCGGTTGCTGCTTCCAATTCTTATTGCATTGTTGCTTGGCAGTTCTCTGCTCATCCTCTTCAGATGTTTGGACAAGATGGGGAAAAAGGGACTCTGGATATACACGGGAATATTATTTGTGATATTATTAGTTGGTTTCGGAGTTATTCTTAGTAATTTTCTTCCATTTTCGTCTACAGATGCATATAACATGCAGGATATGGCAATGTATCTCGCAAAGACAGGAGAAAAGCCGATTTCTGATACAGCACCGCATGCATCTTATTTCGGAATGTTTTCCAATAATTATTTCCTGACTGTTATATTTGCAAAATTTATCAATATGTTGTCCCGTGCCGGGATCACAGAAGTACAGTTTGCTCTGTTAGCTTTATCTGTGGCAGGAATGATTATTGCGACAATATTTTTATATTTGACAGGAATTCGTATCGGAGGTTTAAAAGGCGGAGCGAAAATTCTGACATTATGTGTGTTGAATCCGATTTATTATATTTTGCCAATGTGGATATATACCTGCTCATTTTCCATCCCTTTTACGGCGGCAGTAATTTATTTCGGAGTCAGACTTCTGAAAGAAGAGTCATGGAAAGACAGAGTTATTTCTGCAATATTGTTTGCTGTATTCGGAATAACCGGTTATTATATCCGTCCAACGGTAATGATCCCGATGATTGCATTTGTTTTCTGTTATATTTTGGATCAGCTTATTGGAAAAAAGAAAATAAAAGAAAGTATACAGAGCTTTGGAATCGTACTGCTTATAGGAATTGTAGTTTCGCATGGCATATCGGGATTAAACCAATCGTATTTTGAAACAGTCTCAGCACAGAATTATCCAATTACACATTGGTTAATGATGGCGTCACATGGAGACGGAGAGCACAATAAAGAAGATTATGCTTATACACATCAGTTCAGGACAAAAGAAGAGAAAACACAGGCGACAGTTGACCGGATGATAAAAAATTATAAAAGTTACAGTTTCAGTGAACTGATGGCTTTTGAACAGAAGAAACTTATGGTTTCGTGGTGTTATGCGGATGGAGGAGACCTGATAGAAAAAATTTCGCAGGATCAGAAGAATACACCGCTGTACACATGGATATTAGGAAGCAGATTCGATCTGTTCCGGGAATACTGCTATGGATTCAGGATCTCTAATATGGCTTTTCTGTGTCTGGCATTATGGAGACTGCTGAAAAGGAAAAAAGAAGATATCCTTCAGGTATTCTGGGCAGTATCTATATTAGGTGGAATTCTTTTTTATTGTATCTGGGAAATAAAAAGCTCTTACGGTATGCCATTTGTGATGCTGTTTCTATTATTGGGAATGGCAGGGATTGATGAGAGTAAGGAAAAGTTATTTCAGAAAAGGGATGAGAAATATGCATATAAATGTGGCTGGACAGAACTGGTGCTTCTTGTGTGTGTGATCTGTATCTGCCTTGTAAGTGGAGAACAGATGAGAAAATCTAAAATTCCTGTGTATCAGTGGAGTGTGCACTGTATTAATGGAACATCTGCAAAGAAGATGGAAGATGTAGGAAAAACAGTCCATATAAATCAGAAGTTTGAGGCATTACATTCATTTAACAGAATTGGATTGATCGTAAGTGCCGGAGACCGTGCAAAAGAGTTTAATGATATTTTGCAGGTACAATTAACAGATGAGAAGGGAAACCGGATTTACCGAGGAAAAATACAGGCTGATAAGGTGGGAGAGCATGGAAGTGTCATACTTAAATTTCCAAAAGTAACACCAACTAAAGAGAATAAGGATTATCATTTACGAATCTGGAATAAAAAACCTCATAAAGGCAAATTACGGGTGTGGTATAGAAAAGAGTTTTATATGCACAGTTATAAAGGGAAATTGGAAGTAGATGGAAGAAATCATTTTGAAAATTTGTATCTGCAAGTGTATAAAGAGACAAAAGAGCCGTGGTGTGACAAAAAACAGATGCTGGTAATAGCAGGAATCTTTTTACTGTGGACAGCAATTGTTCTGGTAATAATACCTAAAAAACGCTGCAATGAAAATGTTGAGAGAGGAGAGCGATAGCAGATGAAGGCAGAAACAAATATGGAGAACAATATAGAAATAAAGAATATCAGAGAGAAAACACCAACTCTTTATATTGTGATTCCGTGTTACAATGAAGAGGAAGTACTGCCGATTACCAGTAAACAGTTTCTGGCAAAGATTCAGCAGTTAGTAACAGAAGAAAAGATTACAGATGACAGCCGGATATTATTTGTAAATGATGGATCAAAAGATTCAACATGGGATATTATCCGGAAACTCTCAGCAGAAGATCCGCATTATATTGGAATCTGCCAGAGTCGGAACCGAGGACATCAGAATGCTGTACTGGCAGGTCTTATGGAAGCAAAAGACCAGTGTGATATTACAATTTCGATTGATTGCGACGGACAAGATGATATTAACGCCATGGATCGTATGGTAGATGCGTATCTGGATGGCTGTGAAGTTGTGTATGGCGTACGTTCAAAACGAGATACGGATACAGTTTTTAAGCGGTTTACGGCAGAAGGATTTTATAAGTTATTAAACTGGATGGGAGCAGAGGTTGTTTATAATCATGCAGATTATCGCCTGATTTCCAGTCGTGTATTACAGGAATTTGCGAATTATAAAGAAGTAAACATTTTCCTTCGTGGCATGGTTCCACTTGTTGGTTTTAAAAGTACGTCTGTATATTATGAAAGAGCAGAGCGTATCGCCGGAGAAAGCCATTATCCTTTAAAGAAAATGCTTGCGCTTGCCTTTGATGGGATTACAAGTCTGTCAGTGAAGCCGATTCGATTGATCACTTCCTTTGGCTTGCTTGTCGCAAGTCTGAGCTTTATCGGAATCCTTTGGGCAGTGATCGGTGCGCTGGTTGGAGAGACCACTCCGGGATGGGCAAGTGTAACCTGTATTGTATGTTTTATTGGTGGAATCCAGATGTTATTTCTTGGTGTGATCGGAGAATATATCGGAAAGATTTATCTGGAGACTAAGCATCGCCCACGTTACATTATCAGTGAGCGTACTTACAAAGATACAGATGCCAAGCAGGATATGGGAACTGATAAAAAGTAAAATGAGAGAGAATAAAAGGTAATAGAAAAAGAAAACAAAAGAGGGAAGAACGAAAAAAAGATGAAGAAAGTAATTGATTGGGTAACAATAAAATTTTTGATCGTCGGAGTGATCAATACACTGGTGGGATCAGCGGTAATGTTTTTGCTGTATAATGGATTCCATACCGGATACTGGATTGCTTCCGCGTGCAATTATATTATAGGAAGTATTGTAAGTTATTTTCTGAATAAACATTTTACGTTCCGGAGTAAAGAAAAATCACTTCGCGAAGTGATAACATTTGCTGTAAATATTGTAATTTGTTATGTTCTGGCATATGGTATCGCAAAGCCATGTGTATATCAGATCTTCAGCGGGTATGGCACAAAGATACAAGATAATATTGCCATGTTTGCAGGAATGTGTCTGTTTGTGGGATTGAATTATTTTGGACAGAGATTTGTAGTTTTTAAAGGTGGAAAAGAATAAATTCCACCTTTTTCCTATAATTAAAATATTTTATAGAAAATGCCAATACAGCTTTCTGAAATTTGACAATAACCGCATTGTTACGGTATTCTGTTTTAGTAAAGATATTATCTGAAAGAAATTGTTAGAAATAGTTTCTGCAGATGATTTGGGTGTAGGGAAATAGAACAGGAGATAATAAATATGAAGAAGCGGAATATACTTGTAGCAATGATGACCGCACTGGCACTTTGTGTGACCGCAGTTCCGGCATCTGTATATGCGCAGGATGCGACGGCAGAAACAACAGTAACACAGGAAACGGAAAATACAGAAGCTTCTAATGTGAACGGAGCAGACGATCCGGGAGCCGGAAGATTAGCCGGACATATTGCACCGGAATTTTTTGGTGAACAGTCAATGGCAAGAACAACGGCGAACTATGAGCATGCAGATAAGTTCAAGAGCGGTTATACAATCCAGACCGGAGTCGATGTATCCAAATGGAATGGAAAGATTGACTGGGGCAGAGCGAAAAAAGCCGGAGTTAAGTTTGCGCTGGTGCGTATGGCTTACCGCGGATATGGCTCTGCCGGATCCATGGGAATAGATGAAACAGGTGTGACAAATCTGAAAAACGCGCTTGCAGCAGGAATTCCTGTAGGGGCATACATATTTTCACAGGCAACGACGGAAGCAGAGGCAAAAGCAGAAGCAGATCTTCTGATTTCCCAGGTAAAAGGATATAAGATTACACTGCCACTGGTGATGGATTTTGAATATTACAGTGATAGCGGGAAGAATGAAGGACGTCTCTATGATGCCAAATTAAGCAAATCAAAGGCAACTGCCATATGCAATGCATTTTGCGCGAGAGTGGCATCTAAAGGCTACACACCGATGGTATATGCAAATGCTGATATGTTGAAAAATAAGTTAAATGCATCCGATATCAGCAAAAACTATATGATCTGGCTTGCCAATTATACATCTAAAACGACGTATACCGGAGATTATAATTTCTGGCAATATTCTGCGGCCGGAGCTGTGGATGGAATCAGCGGAAGGGTGGATATGAACTTCCGCTATATAAAAAAAGATACTTCAGACACAACAGCATCCGGAACATTGAAGACTCCGGCTCTTAAAGCATCCGGAAAGAATTTTTATACGGTAAAATTATCCTGGAGTAAAGTGAACGGAGCAAGCGGTTATAAGATTCAAAAATACAATAGCTCAAAAAAAGCCTACGAGACAATAAAGACGATTAGCAATGGTTCTACAGTGTCCTACAATCATACAGGTTTAAATGCAGCAACGACATACAAATATCGTGTCCGTGCATATAAGAAAGCAAACGGAACAACAGTGTACAGTTCCTATACTTCGGCTGTGAAAGCGACTACGAAAAAAGCGGTTTCCGGAAAAATCAAAGGCAGTAATGTAAATTTCCGTAAAGGCGCATCAATTTCTAAAGCAAAGATCGCGCAGTTGAAAAAAGGGAAAAATGTTACTCTGACTGGGAAGAGTGGAAGCTGGTATAAAGTAAAAGCAAGTATAAACGGAAAGAGTAAAACAGGCTATATTTTAGATGATTATGTGAAGATCACATCGCGTCAGGCAAAAGTAAATGCAACGAATGTCAATGTGCGTAAAGATCCGGGAACTTCTTATAAAAAAGTGACAACTCTTACAAAAGGAACAGAGATTTCGGTGATAGGAACAAAGGGAAGCTGGTATAAAATCTCATTTTCTGTAAAAGGCAAGAAAAAGACAGGCTATATGTTGACAAGTTATGTAAGTATATTGTAAATTAAAAATTAGTTTAACTTTCATGGAATGACAGGCAATACCAGAATATGAGGAGATTATAAAAGTAGAATGAAAAAGAGAACAAGAATACTGGCGGCGCTTCTGACAATGTGTGTAAGTATTTCCATGCTTCCGTTTTGTACAAAAGCCGCAGAGATACCTGAAGATGGTGACCCGGGAGATTACCGTCTGAACGGAAAGATTGCACCGGAATTTTATGATACACCTGCTTCGGCAAAAGCAAGAGCAGTGATCAACAATTCGAAATATCAGCATGCGTCTAAGTTTAAAGACGGATATGAGATCCAGACCGGAATTGATGTATCTTATCATCAGGGGAATATTGATTGGAAGAAAGTAAAGGCTGCCGGTGTGCAGTTTGCGATCATCCGTGCGGGATACCGCTCTTACGGAGAAGGAAAATTATATCCGGACAAGCAGGTAGATAATTATATTCCGGCAGCGATCAATGCGGGCATCCCGGTTGGCGCTTATATTTTCTCACAGGCGATCACAGAGAAAGAAGCGAGAGAAGAAGCGGATTATATTATTTCAAAAGTCAGCAATTACAAATTAAAGCTTCCGATTGTCTTGGATTACGAATATGTAACGCCGACGCTGGGAAGACTGGCAACTGCGAAACTCAGCAGAGCGAAGAAGACGAAGATCTGCAATGCGTTTTGCGCAAGAGTTGCATCCAAAGGCTACACACCGATGGTTTATGCGAATCGTTCGATGCTGACAAATGATATGTATGCAGATCAGATCGATGGTAAATATAAGATCTGGCTGGCACAGTATAATACGAAAGTTACTTATGGAAGAACATACGAATATTGGCAGTATAGCCCGACTGGTAGAATAAGCGGAATCAATGATAATAATGTAGATATGAATTTCCGTTATGTAAAACAGCAGGAAACTTTGAAGATAAAAAAGACAACACAGGACAGTATTACGATACAGTGGGCTCCGATCGAGCATGCATCCGGCTATGAAGTTTTTAAGAAAAATACAGCAGGCAAATATGTAAAGATTGCAACGATCGAAGATGCGGATGCAACAACTTATACAGATACCGGACTTGTAAAAGGCGAGGCGGGAACTTATAAAGTTCGTGCATTTTTAGAGGAAGATGCAGGGGAAGATTACAGTTCTTTCACACCGGCAGCTACAGGTGTAACCGGAATTGACGGTACTGCACTTTCAGCAAAAGGAACAGCACTGAATCGGATTTCACTTGGCTGGGAACAGGCAGCAGATGCAAGTGGATATATTATACAGCGTTATGATTCTGCGAAGAAGTCTTATACTACGATAAAGACCGTTACAAGTCCGAAGACGTTATCTTATACAGATGCGGATCTGGATGCTTCTAAGACCTATACATACCGGATTCGTGCATATAAATCGGTAAGTGGCGTAAAAGGATACAGCGGGTATACAGAAGCAAAAGCGGTAACGAAGAAAGCAGAGACAGGAAGAGTCAGCGTTTCAAGTGTGAATTTCCGCAAAGGACCATCTACTTCTTATAAGAGCCAGGGAACTCTTACAAGAGGAAAAACAGTATCGGTAACAGGAGCACGCGGCGGTTGGTATAAAGTTACAGCGAAGCTGAACGGAACGAAGAAGACGGGATATGTAATGAAAAGCTACATAAAGACCGGTGCGGGAGCACGCATTGGTTTTCCATCTCTTAAGACACAGGCTGTTTCAAAAAGTAAAATAAAACTAAGCTGGAAACAGATTATCGGTGTGGATGGGTATGAGATTGTCCGCTATAATACGAAGAAGAAAGCGTATAAAAAGATAAAAACGCTCACGAATCCAAAAACTGTTTCTTATACGGATAAAGGACTGAAAAAGCGTACAAAGTACAAGTATAAAATACGTGCATATCAGAAGAACGGGACGAAAAAGGTTTATGGATTTTACTCGAATCCGAAGAATGGCATGACAAGATAAATTTAAGAAGAAATGGGGTACAACATGGCAGGAAAGAGGCGCAGAAGACGCAGAAGAAGAGCAGGAAACTGGTTCTCGCGTCTAAGCATAGGAAAGAAGATTGCACTCTGTATGGGAAGTTTGGTGCTTTGTCTTGCGGCAAGCGGCGTGATATTTGTGGCAGCCAAGCTTGGCAAACTTGACACGGAGGAAATCGATGCGGCAGATATCCAGGTGAACAAAGAAGCAGAAGAGACCGGGGAAGGTTATACGAATGTAGCACTTTTCGGAATCGATTCCAGAAGCGGTGAGCTGGAAAAAGGAACCAGAACAGACTGTATTATTGTAGCAAGTCTGAATAATAAGACAAAAGAAGTACGTATGTCCAGTGTTTACAGAGATACTCTTCTGGACATCAAAGACGGACACCTGCAGAAATGTAATGCAGCATATAGTTTCGGTGGTCCGACACAGGCAATCAATATGCTGAATAAGAATCTGGATCTGGATATTGAAAAGTTTGCAACTGTGGATTTTGCAGCTATTTCAGAAACGATAGACTTACTTGGTGGTCTGGATATAAATGTGAAAAAAGAAGAGATCCAGTATCTGAATAAGTTTGTTGGTGAGACAGCCAGAGTTGCAAAGAAAAAGGCAAAGAAAGTTACCAAGCCTGGAAAACAGCATCTCAATGGCGTGCAGGCGACAACCTATGCACGTATCCGTTCAACAGCGGGCGGGGATTTCACACGAACGGAGAGACAGCGTCTCGTTATCCAGAAGATCGTTGAGAAGGCACAGAAATCAGATTTTGCTACGATCAACAAGATCATTGATAAATTACTTCCGACAATTAAGACAAACTTTTCAGCAGCAGAGATCCTCTCTTATGCGAAAGATTTTACAAAGTATAAGATCGGTGCCTCATCCGGATTCCCATTTGAAAAAACGACAGATACGATTTCCGGACTGGGAAGTATCGTTATTCCGGTAAAACTGGACAACAATGTAAAAGAACTGCATAAGTTTCTGTATGATGATGAAAATTACAAAACATCCAGTGAAGTGAAGACAATCAGCAATGCAGTTGTTGCAAGAGTCGGACAGAGACAGGCAGAAAGCAGTTCGACGTTGAACAGTAAGACATATAAGACAGCGCCGGAAGATAAGGCACAGGAGTCGAATAAGTATACACCGACAAGGTCTTATAAGAATAACAACAGCAGTTACCATAATAATACGAACAGTAATCGTAACAACGGAAACAGCGGTACAAACAGTAATAAAAATAACAACAGCAATAAGAATAACAATTCGGGAAATCATTCTGGAAATACCGGAGGCAGCACAGGTGGAAATACCGGAGGCAACACAGGTGGAAATACCGGAGGCAGTACAGGCGGAAACTCTGGAAGTAACACCGGAGATGGAAACAGTGAATCCGGAGGCGGAAGCAGTGAATCCGGAGACGGCAATACCGGAGGCGGAAGCAGTGAAAACGAAGCAGAATAAGTAAAATAATAAGGAAAGGGTGTACATAATTGACATGTACATCCTTTTTTTGTTAGAATAAACACAAAAAAGTGTAGAAAAACGGGTGGAAAAATGATGTATGATTATTTAATTGTCGGATCTGGTTTATTCGGATCCATTTTCGCGTATGAAGCGGGAAAAAAAGGAAAACAATGTCTGGTAGTGGAGAAAAGAGATCATATTGGTGGAAATATTTATACAAAAGAAGTTGAAGGAATTCAGGTTCACCAGTATGGAGCGCACATTTTCCATACAAGCAACAGAGAAGTCTGGGAGTATGTACAGCAGTTTGCAGAGTTCAACCGTTATACGAACAGTCCGGTAGCGAATTATAAAGGAGAAATCTATAATCTTCCATTTAATATGAACACATTCAATAAACTGTGGGGTGTTGTGACACCGGCAGAGGCAAAAGCGAAGATTGAAGAACAGGCAGCAGCTTATCGCACAGAGCATCCGGCGAATCTGGAAGAACAGGCACTCAACCTGGTCGGAAAAGATATTTATGAGAAACTGATCAAAGGATATACAGAGAAGCAGTGGGGGCATCGCGCAACAGAGCTTCCACCGGAGATTATTAAACGTCTGCCGGTGCGGTATATTTATGATAATAATTATTTTAATGATATTTATCAGGGAATCCCGATTGGTGGATATACAGCTATGATCGAGAAGATGCTTGAAAAGGCAGAAGTAAGACTTGGTGTGGATTACCTGGAACACAAAGACGAACTGGATGCACTTGCAGAGAAAGTAGTATATACCGGCCCGATCGATGCATATTATGGATATCAGTTCGGAGAACTGGAGTACCGCAGTGTTTCTTTTGAAACGGAAGTACTGGATCAGCCGAATTATCAGGGAAATGCAGTTGTAAATTATACGGAATACGAAGTACCGTACACAAGAATCATTGAACACAAGCATTTCGAGTTTGGCACACAGGATAAGACAGTCATATCCAGAGAATATCCTGCAGCATGGAAGAAAGGTGATGAGCCTTATTATCCGGTAAATAATGAGAAGAATAATATGCTGTATCATTCTTATGAGGAACTTGCAAAGGAAGAAAAGAAAGTCATTTTTGGAGGAAGACTTGGAACATATAAATACATGGATATGCACCATGTCGTAGCAGAAGCTCTTCGGGTTACGAAAGAAGAGTTAATTTAGGTTGCACTTTTTGCGAAAATATAGTAATATATTGTAGTATTTTCTATAAAAAGAAAAGTGAGGCTTGATATGGCAAAGAAGAGGAATCAGAGAAACCTTAAAGCAGTGCAGGCTGCCAAGGCCAGAAAAAAGCGAAGGAACAGAAGAAGAAGGCGTGCAATCGTACTGGCAATCGAAGTGATCATATTGCTCGCATTGTCCGCAACAGCTTTTGTCATGGCGAAGTATGACAAGTTCCAGCGTGTAGAGATTAACTCAGATGATATTAAAATCAATTCCGGAGTGAAGAAGGAAGGATATACAACAGTAGCGTTATTCGGAGGCGACTCCAGAGAAGGAGAACTGGAAGCCGGTACGCGCACGGATACGATCATAGTTGTAGCGCTTGACCACAAAGAAGGTGTGATCCGTATGGCGTCCATTTACCGAGATACGCTTCTGCAGCAGGATGATAATACCTATAATAAAGCGAATCATGCATATTTTTCAGGCGGTCCGAAAGCAGCAATCAACATGCTGAACAAGAATCTGGACCTGGATATTCAGGATTATGCAACCGTCGATTTCAAAGCAATGTCTGATGTGGTAGATATGCTTGGCGGAATTAAGATACAGGTAACCGATCCGGAAGCGAAGATGCTGAATAAGTATGTCGGTGAGACAGCAAAAGCATCCAAGAAGAAGGCGCATAAGTTAAATGGCGGTGGTGTCTATACACTGGATGGACCGCAGGCTGTAACATATGCAAGACTTCGTAAGCTGGAAGGCGGAGATTACAAGCGTACAGAGAGACAGCGTCTTGTGATTAAGAAGTTGTACGAGAAAGGTATTAAAGCAGACATTGGTACACTTAATAAGATTGTGGATAAGATATTTCCGCAGGTATCTACGAGTTTTTCGCTGAAAGAAGTACTTTCGCTTGCGGCGAGTGCCTCAAGTTATAAGCTGGGTGACAGTCAGGGCTTCCCGTTTGAGAAGACGGATGGAATTATCTACAGGACTGCAGGAGATGTTGTTGTACCGCTTGGACTGGCTGAGAATGTAGAAGAATTGCATAAGTTCCTGTACCCGAACGAGACAAAAACGGTATCTTCTACAGTGCAGATGATTTCAACAGAGATTTCCAATCTGACGAATGTTGTACGTCCGGCGAATATGAATACAGAAGAAGAGACGAATACAGATAATAACAGTAATAGTAACAATAACAATAACAGTAATAAACCGGTGATTACAAACTCAACCAGTGACTCCGGAAATAGTAAAAGTAATAATAATACAACTGGTGGCGGGACAGAATAAAAGTTGATTTAGGAGGAATAGAAAGAACATGAAAGCATTTAAGAAACTCAGTGCAGCTTTATTGACTCTCTGTCTGTGCGTGTCTTGTTTTTCTTTCGTTGCACATGCAGCAGATGGAAGAATCTCTTTTACAGATCCAAGCACAGCAGTTGGTGATGAAGTAGAAGTGAAATGTGTAGTACGCTCCACAAGTTCAAGCCTTGGAAATATGGAAGTGAAGTTGAGCTATGATACGGCTTCATTGAAATTTGAATCTGGAGATGGTGTGAAGGAAAATGGCGGAGCACTGACTTATACAGGAACCGGCGGCTCTACAGAAACTTCTTTTACAATGAAGTTTCAGGCGTTAAAAGAAGGAAGTACCAAGGTTGAAGTTTCCGGCGCAACGATTGCGTCCGATGTCGGTACGACACTGACACTGGATCAGGGGAATTCAACAGTTAAGATTGCAGCGGGTGATCCATCCAAGATAAAAAGTGATTCCAAGAGCAGCAAAGCTGGAAATGCAGCAGATAAGACTGTAAAAGTAAATGGAAAGTCTTATACGCTGACAGATGAATTTTCAGATAATGATGTTCCGACGGGATATTCCAGAGTGACTGTTTCACTGGACGGAGAAGACCGTCAGATGGTGAAGAATGAAGACAGTGGCATTACACTTGGTTATTTGATGGACAGTGATAAAAAAGGTGACTTTTTCATGTATAATGAAGAAGATGCAACTTTTTCTCCATATGAGGAAGTCAGTATTTCTGACAGTACATCTATTGTTGTGCTGAGCGATACGTCCAAAGTAAAGCTTCCATCGAATTATCAGGAAGCAAAGCTGACTTTAAATGATAAAGAATTTCCGGTATGGCAGAATAGTGACAGTACAGATTATTATGTCCTGTATGCAATGAATAACAAAGGCGAGACCGGATATTATCAGTATGATTCCCAGGAGAATACTTACCAGAGAATGGATGATCCGTCTGAGACTTCTAAGACAGATACATCCAGTAAAACTACTTCCAACAAGCTTCCGGCATTTGTAAATGATCATTTACAGATGATTATTCTTGCAGGAGGAATCGGAGCAATTGTTCTTTTACTGATCCTTATTATTCTTGGTATCAAACTGCATAACCGTAATGCAGAGTTAGATGAGCTTTATGATGAGTACGGTATTGATGTGGAAGAAGAGCCGGTACCGGTAAAAAACAAAAAAGAAAAGAAGAATAAAAAAGAATCTCGTTTTGGCAAGAAAAAACAATCAGATGAAGATGATTTTGAAACTTACGACGGAGAAGATTTTGATAATGTAGATGATGGAGATACATTTGAAGAAGCATATGTAGAAGATGATTATGATGCATATGATGCAGAAGACGCGTATGAAGATGCTTATGACGAAGATGATTTTGAAGACGAATACGATGCTTATGACGAAGACGAATTCGGAGAGATTACTTATGAAGAGGATGATTACGGCAATCTGGATAAAAATGTATTTGCCGGATATACTCCAAGAGAAGAACTTACGATTGATGATTTAGATGATCTTCTCGGAGAGACACCGAAAAAGAAGAGAGGGCATATGGAAGATGATGATACCTTTAAGGTGGATTTCATTGACCTTGATTAATTGTGAAGCTCTGGCTGTTCCTGGGTTTGGAAGAGCTGGAGCTTTTGAGCAATGTTAATATAACGGATGATATATTGTATGAAGGAGAGAAAATCATGAAATGGAATCAATTCCGATTAAAAACAACAACTGAAGCAGAAGATATTGTTAGCAGCATGCTGGCGGATCTTGGAATCGAAGGCGTGCAGATTGAAGATAAGATCCCGCTTACACAGCAGGACAAAGAGCAGATGTTTGTGGATATATTACCAGATATTCCGGAAGATGACGGAGTTGCCTATCTCACATTTTATCTTGACCCGGATCTGGATGCAGGAACGATCCTTGCACAGGTAAGGGAAGAAATGGAACAGATGCGTGCATATGTAGATGTAGGAGATGCAACGATTGAGGAATCCGAGACAGAAGATGTGGACTGGGTAAATAACTGGAAACAGTATTTCCATCAGTTCTATATTGATGATATCCTTGTAATTCCATCCTGGGAAGATGTAAAAGCAGAAGACAGTGATAAACTGGTGATCCACATTGATCCGGGTACAGCTTTTGGTACAGGAATGCATGAAACAACACAACTTTGTATCCGTGCGCTGAGAAAATATGTAAAAAATGGAGATCTTGTTCTGGATGTAGGATGCGGAAGTGGTATCCTGGGTATGCTTGCACTGAAGTTTGGTGCAGGACATTCCATCGGAACAGATCTTGATCCGTGTGCGCTTGATGCCACCCATGAAAATATGGAAGTAAACGGTATAGTAAAAGATCAATATGAAGTTATGATCGGTAATATTATTGATGATAAAGACGTGCAGGATGCTGTCGGATATGAAAAATACGACATTGTACTTGCTAACATCCTTGCGGATGTTCTGGAGCCACTGACTCCGGTAATCGTACACCAGATGAAACCGGGAGCTGTATATATTACAAGTGGTATCATTGAGGACAAAGAAACAGTTGTAACAGAGGCTGTAAAGGCGGCAGGACTGGAAGTCCTGGAAGTGAACCACCAGGGGGAATGGGTTTCTGTTGTCGCACGTAAAAATGCATAAATAAAAACAGGCAGCTCAGACAGGAGAAAAAAAGATGCAGCATTTTTTTATTGAACCGTCCCAGGCAGAAGGTGAGTGGATACGTCTGAATGGTTCGGATGTGAATCATATGAAGAACGTTCTGCGTATGCATGCGGGGGAACGTGTGACAGTCAGTGACGGAGCTGGAAAGACATACCAGTGTGTGATTGATTCTTATGAAGATAAGGAGGCCGTACTTAAAATAGAATCGCAGGAAGAGAGCAGTACAGAACTTCCATCCAGAATTTATCTGTTCCAGGGACTGCCAAAGCAGGAAAAGATGGAGTGGATCGTGCAGAAGTCGGTAGAACTTGGAGCTTATCAGATTGTTCCGGTTTCCATGAAGCGCTGCGTTGTAAAATTGGATGCGAAAAAGGCAGCAAAGAAGCAGGAACGATGGCAGGAAATTTCCAGAAGTGCGGCAAAGCAGTCCGGCCGGAGTGTAATCCCGGAAGTTATACCGGTGTGTACGTTTAAAGAAGCACTGGAACAGGCAAAGCAGCTGGATATCATTCTCGTACCGTATGAATGTGCAGAAGGTATGAAAGAAACAAAAACACTTCTTAAGAAAATATGGCCGGGGCAGAGCGTTGGGATATTTATCGGACCGGAAGGCGGATTTGAAGAAGCAGAGATCGAACAGGCACTGGCGGCAGGCGCACATACGATCACACTGGGAAAGAGGATTTTAAGAACGGAGACAGCGGGACTTACAACGTTGTCGGTACTTATGTTCCATTTGGAAGAATGATACATAAGCTAATAGTGAAAATAAGCAGGAGAGAAGAACATGAAAGAAGTTTATCTGGACAATTCAGCAACAACCAGAGCTTACGACAGTGTCGGAAAACTGGTTGCGCATGTGATGTGCGAAGATTATGGCAATCCATCTTCTCTGCACAGAAAAGGCGTTGAAGCAGAACAATATATAAAAGATGCAAAAGAGACATTTGCCAGACTTTTAAAAGTACAGGAAAAAGAAATATTTTTCACATCTGGAGGAACAGAGAGTGATAATCTAGCGCTGATCGGAACAGCAATGGCAAACAGACGCGCAGGTAATCATCTGATCACGACAGGAATTGAACATCCTGCGATCATCAATACGATGCGCTATCTGGAAGAACAGGGATTCCGGGTTACATTTCTTCCGGTTGACCGTTATGGAAGAGTGCAGTTAGAGGCATTGAAGGAGGCACTCTGTGATGAAACGATACTGGTGTCTGTGATGTATGTAAATAATGAAGTTGGTTCTGTACAGCCGGTCGCAGAAGCGGCAAGTATTGTGAAAGCATATAATAAAAATATTCTGTTTCATGTAGATGCAGTACAGGGATTTGGCAAATACAGGATCCATCCGAAGAAACTGGGTGTAGATCTCTGCTCCATCAGCGGTCATAAGATTCATGGACCGAAAGGAACGGGAGTGCTGTATATTGACAGCAAAGTGAAGATCAAACCAATTCTGTTTGGAGGAGAACAGCAGAAGAATATCCGCTCCGGTACGGAAAACGTTCCGGGTATTGCAGGACTGTCTCTTGCAGCGAAGACAATTTACGAGGATCTGGATGAAAAAGTGCAGAAGATGCGTAAGCTGAAAGAGCATTTCATCGAAGGAATTGCCAGGATTGAAAATACGACGATCCATGGGCTCTATGATGAGACGAGTGCGCCGCATATTATCAGTGTCGGATTTGCAGGTATCCGAAGCGAAGTGCTCCTGCATGCACTGGAGGAAAAGGGAATCTATATATCCTCCGGATCTGCCTGCGCTTCCAACCATCCGCAGGTGAGCGGCGTGTTAAAAGGAATCGGAGCAGGGCAGGAATTTTTAGATGCCACACTTCGCTTCAGTATGTCGGAATTTACTACATCAGAAGAGATTGACTATACTTTGGATACCCTTTATAATATAGTACCGGTGCTTAGAAAATATACCAGACACTAACCGGTCCGGAAGCGAAAAGGAGACATAAGATGAGATTTCATACTTTTTTGTTAAAATATGGAGAGATTGGAATTAAAGGAAAGAACCGTTATCTTTTTGAAGATGCACTTGTAAGACAGGTGCGTTACGCTTTAAAAGATGTAGAAGGAACTTTCACTGTTTATAAATCACAGGCACGTATTTATGTGGACTGTGAAGGTGAATATGATTATGATGATACAGTAGAGCATTTAAAAAGAGTGTTCGGACTGGTAGGTATCTGTCCGGTTGTCCGGATGGAAGATCAGGGCTTTGACCAGTTGAAAAAAGATGTCGTTGCATATATGGATGAAGTATATCCGGATAAGAAGCTTTCTTTCAAAGTGGAAGCAAGAAGAGCGAGAAAATCTTACCCGAAGACTTCCATGGAGATCAACTGTGATCTGGGAGAGGCAATTCTGGATGCATTCCCGGAGACACATGTAGATGTGCACAAACCAGATGTAATGCTGCATGTTGAAGTACGTAATGAGATTTATGTGTATTCACAGATCATTCCGGGAGCAGGCGGAATGCCGGTTGGAACAAATGGAAGTGCCATGCTTCTTCTGTCAGGCGGCATTGACAGCCCGGTTGCCGGCTATATGATCTCCAAACGTGGAGTTGGACTGGAAGCAACTTATTTCCATGCACCACCGTATACAAGTGAACGTGCAAAGCAGAAGGTTGTAGACCTTGCAAAGATTGTAGCAAGATATTCCGGACCGATCAAGCTTCATGTGGTAAACTTTACAGATATCCAGCTCTATATTTATGATCAGTGTCCGCATGATGAGCTGACGATCATTATGCGTCGTTATATGATGCGGATTGCAGAACATTTTGCAAAAGCAGACGGATGTCTTGGAATGATCACAGGAGAGAGCATTGGTCAGGTCGCAAGTCAGACAATGCATAGCCTTGCAGCGACAAATGATGTATGCACACTTCCGGTATATCGTCCGGTCATTGGATTTGACAAACAGGAGATTGTAGATATTTCAGAGAAGATCGACACTTATGAGACATCGATTCAGCCGTACGAAGACTGCTGTACGATTTTTGTGGCTAAACATCCGGTTACAAAGCCGAATATAGAAGTGATTCGCAGATCAGAGGAGAAATTGGCTGAGAAGATCGATGCTATGGTTCAGGAAGCAATCGATACAGTAGAAGTGATTGAAGTAACACCGTAAAATAAAAAAGAATGTGCTCCGGCACATTCTTTTAAAGGTTAAAAATAATTACTCTACGATGTATGGTTTTAATGTTTCGAGGATCTTGTCGATTTCGCTGTCATCAGCATGGATGTTGAGGTCAATGCTCTTAGATAAATCCAGACTGAAGATACCCATGATGGATTTGGCATCGATCACGTATCTGCCGGATACTAAATCAAAATCATAATCATATTTTGTGATTTCATTTACGAAAGATTTTACTTTGTCAATGGAATTCAAAGAAATTTTAACTGTTTTCATTGAATATACCTCCTTGGTTTCATTTTTTTCTACACGTTTATCTTAGTTTTTTGTAGTCAAAAAGTCAAGGAATAATTTGTAAAGAGAGGAAAAAAGAAAATTATGAAGAAAGCAGCATTGCATAATCTTGGATGTAAAGTAAATGCATATGAAACAGAAGCCATGCAGGAGCTTCTGGAAAAAAACGGTTATGAGATCGTGCCGTTCAAAGAAGGTGCAGATGTTTATGTAGTCAATACATGCACAGTTACAAACATTGCGGACCGTAAGTCCAGACAGATGCTGCACAAGGCAAGAAAGATGAATCCGGATGCAATCGTAGTGGCAACCGGCTGTTATGTGCAGACTGAGAATCAGGAAGTGGACGATTGCATTGATATTGTGATTGGTAATAATAAAAAGAAAGATATTGTGGAGATCCTCAAACAGTACGAAGAGGAGAGAGAAAGAACAACCGATCTTATTGATATCGGACATACAAAGGAGTATGAGAATCTTCATCTGAGCCGTACAGGAGAGCATACAAGAGCGTATATCAAAGTACAGGACGGATGTAATCAGTTCTGCTCTTACTGTATTATTCCGTATGCAAGAGGAAGAGTGCGAAGCCGTGCCAAAGAAGATGTGATCGAGGAAGTAAAGACACTTGCTGCAAATGGTTATAAGGAAGTCGTACTGACCGGAATCCATCTGAGCTCTTACGGAGTAGATATAGAGGATAGCCTGCTTTCTCTTATTCTGGCTGTACACGAAGTGGATGGAATCCACCGTATCCGTCTTGGCTCACTGGAACCGGGGATTATCACGGAAGAGTTTGTCCGGACGATTTCCGCACTGCCGAAGGTGTGCCCACATTTTCACCTGTCTCTGCAAAGCGGATGTAATGCGACACTTCGCAGAATGAATCGTAGATATACGGCAGAAGAATATGCTGCAAAATGTCAGCTCCTGCGCAAATATTTTGCACATCCGGCACTTACAACCGATGTGATCACTGGATTTCCGGGAGAGACACCGGAAGAATTTGAAGAGTCCAGGGCGTTTGTAGATAGCATTGATTTCTATGAGACACATATTTTTAAATATTCTAGAAGAGAAGGTACAAAAGCTGCCGTTATGCCGAATCAGGTACCGGAGCAGATCAAGGCAGAGCGAAGCAAAGTACTGATTGCATTAAGTGAAGAGAAACAGAGCCGCTTTGAGGAAGAACTGATCGGAACTACACAGGAAGTGCTGATGGAAGAAGCTATAGAGAGAGAAGACGGAATCTGGCAGATCGGGCATACGAAGGAATATGTAAAAATTGGATATAAAACAGAAAAAAATCTGGCAAATCAGCTCATAAATGTAGAAATTGAGAGCCGTTTGCAAATAATACATTGAATTTTCGGTGTTAATAAGTTAGAATAAAATGAAAAGTATTTTTGAAGGACGTGAGTATATGAAAGATTTAAGCAGTACACAGTTTTTCCAGGTAGAAAGCGGCCCGCAGATTCAGGCAAAAGATATTCTGGAAATTGTCTATCGGGCATTGGTTGAGAAGGGATACAATCCGGTCAACCAGATCGTTGGATATATTATGTCAGGAGATCCGACTTATATTACAAGTTATAACGGAGCCAGAAGCCTGATCATGAAGATGGAGCGGGACGAACTGGTGGAAGAGATGCTCAAGACGTATATTGAGCACAACAAGTGGGTATAATATCTATGAGAATAATGGGACTGGATTACGGCTCGAAGACGGTGGGCGTTGCAATCAGCGATCCACTTGGCATTACTGCGCAGGGAATTGAGACAATTACACGCAAAGATGAGAACAAGCTGCGTAAGACCTGTGCAAGAATTGAGGCTCTGATCGAAGAGTATCAGGTGGAGAAGATCGTCATCGGGTTGCCAAAGCATATGAACAATGACATTGGAATCAGAGCTGAGAAGTCAATGGAATTCGCAGAGATGTTAAAAAGACGGACAGGTCTGGAAGTGCAGATGTGGGACGAAAGACTTACAACAATGGAAGCGGAACGTACCCTGATCGAAAGCAATATCAGACGAGAGGACCGCAAAAAATATATCGATAAAATTGCTGCAGTATTTATTTTGCAGGGATACTTGGACTCGGTAAAGTCGTGAGGTGTTTTTTGTATGGAAAAAATAAGATTTACATCGGATGAACTGCAGGAAGAGACAGAATTCTTTGTGTTGGAACAGACGAAATTAAATGGAGTGTCTTACATTCTTGTGACGGATTCAGAAGAAGACGATGCAGAGTGTTTAATTTTAAAAGATACATCAGCGGAAGAAGAAAAAGAGAGCATTTATGAGATTGTAGAAGACGAGAAAGAATTGTCAGCAATTTTAAAAGTGTTCGAGGAGTTACTGGAAGATATTGAGATTGAAAGGTAAGAACTTTATGTCTATCAGTCAGGAAAAGTTTAAACAAATGCTGAAAGAAAAAGGTTTGAAAGTTACAAACCAGAGATTGCTCGTTCTGGAAGTCCTTGCCGCACATCGGGACAGACACATGACTGCGGAGGATATCTATGAACTTGTAAAAGAAGACTATCCGGAGATTGGACTGGCGACGATATACAGGACAGTGCAGCTTTTGCTCGAGATGCAGTTGGTGGATAAGATCAATCTGGATGACGGATGTGTGCGATATGAGATTGGTGAGGCAAATGACGGAGAGGGTGAGCCACACCATCATCACCATCATCTGATCTGTAAAACATGTGGAAAAGTGTTCCCTTTCAGGGACGATCTGCTGGACGGACTAGAACGTCATATTGAGGAAGAGACAGGATTCCATGTGTTGGACCATGAGCTGAAATTCTACGGACAGTGTAAAAAATGCCGGAAAAAGTAGTACGGAGAGGCACATGGAGGTGTTAAATTGAAAAGAGAAAACAACGGAAAATTGCGTATCATTCCGCTTGGAGGTCTGGAGAAGATCGGAATGAACATTACTGCCTTTGAGTTTGAAGACAGTATTATTGTTGTGGACTGCGGTCTTGCATTCCCAGAAGATGATATGCTCGGAATCGATCTCGTTATTCCGGATGTGACATATCTGAAAGAGAACATTCAGAAAGTAAAAGGATTTGTGATCACACACGGACACGAGGATCATATTGGAGCATTATCTTATGTACTTCGTGAGATGAATCTTCCGATTTATGCAACGAAATTGACAATGGGAATTATTGAGAAGAAGCTCTCAGAGCATAATCTTCTCCGCAGTACGCGCAGAAAAGTAGTCAGACATGGACAGTCTATTAATCTTGGCAAGTTCAGGATTGAATTTATTAAAACAAATCACAGCATTCAGGATGCAGCAGCGCTTGCAATTTACTCTCCGGCAGGTATTGTTGTGCATACTGGAGACTTCAAAGTAGACTATACGCCTGTATTCGGAGATGCAATCGATTTGCAGCGTTTCGCAGAGATTGGCAAAAAAGGCGTTCTGGCGCTGATGTCAGACAGTACGAATGCAGAGAGACCGGGATTTACTCAGTCAGAGCGTACAGTAGGAATTACATTTGACCATATTTTTGCAGAGCATCAGAATACGAGAATTATTATTGCTACATTCGCTTCAAATGTAGATCGTGTTCAGCAGATCATTAACTCTGCATGCAAATACAACCGTAAGGTTGTTGTAGAAGGACGAAGTATGGTAAATATCATTCAGGTTGCACAGGAATTAGGTTATCTGAATGTGCCGGACAAGACATTGATTGAGATTGATCAGCTGAAAAACTATCCACCGGAGAAGACGGTCCTGATCACGACAGGAAGTCAGGGAGAATCTATGGCAGCACTGTCGCGTATGGCGGCAGATGTGCATAAGAAGGTTACAATTATGCCGGGTGATACAGTTATTTTCAGTTCTAATCCGATTCCTGGAAATGAAAAATCTGTTTCCAAGGTTATTAATGAGCTTTCTTCCAAAGGTGCCAATGTTATTTTCCAGGATGCACATGTATCCGGGCATGCCTGCCAGGAAGAACTGAAGCTTATTTATTCTCTTGTAAAACCGAAATATGCGATTCCGGTTCATGGAGAATACCGTCATTTGAAGGCCAATGCGGGAGTAGCAAGATCCCTGGGTATTCCGAAGAAAAATATTTTCCTGTTACAGTCCGGAGATGTACTGGAAGTCAGTGAGAATGAAGCAAAAGTTGTGGATAAGGTTCACACAGGCGAGATCCTTGTAGACGGACTTGGCGTTGGAGATGTTGGGAATATTGTGTTGAGAGACCGTCAGCACCTTGCTGAAGACGGAATTTTGATCGTTGTGCTGACGCTTGAGAAAGGAAGTAATCAGTTGCTTGCGGGACCGGATATTGTATCCAGAGGATTTGTATATGTAAGAGAATCTGAAGGATTGATGGAAGAGGCACGCAATGTTCTGACAAATGCCGTGGAAGATTGTCTGACACATCAGAGAAATGCGGACTGGAGCAAGATTAAGCTTGTGATCCGTGATACGATGAATGAGTTTATCTGGAAGAGAACAAAACGTAAACCGATGATCCTTCCGATCATTATGGACGTATAGAAGAAAAAGGACGTAGTAGAGCAGTCTTTACTACGTCCTGTATTATGTCAGAAGGAGGAAGACTTTGTGATCGTAGATGACAGAATTACAACCTACCTACATTCTCTGGAAATGCCGGATATTCCGGTGATCGAAGAGATTGAAAAAGAAGCGCTGGAAGCTTATGTGCCGATCATCCGAAAAGAGACACAGAGTTTCCTGAAAGTATTATTGACGATACAGAAACCGAAAAGAATCCTGGAAGTAGGAACCGCAGTAGGTTTTTCGGCTGTCTTAATGAGCCATTATATGCCAAAGGACGGACATATTATCACGATTGAGAATTATGAAAAAAGAATCCCGGTTGCCAGAGCAAATTTTGCCAGGGCGGAGAAAGAAGATAAGATCACATTGCTGGAGGGAGATGCTCTTGAAGTGATGAAAACGCTGGAAGGACCGTATGATTTTATTTTTATGGACGCAGCGAAAGGACAGTATATTCATTATATGCCGGAAGTACTGCGTCTGTTGGCGCCGGAAGGAGTACTGATGTCAGACAATGTACTTCAAGACGGCGATATAACACAGTCAAGATTTGCTGTTGAAAGAAGGAATCGTACAATTCACAGTCGCATGCGGGAATACTTGTATGAACTGAAACACCACGAAGGACTTCAGACATCCATTCTTCCACTGGGAGACGGGGTGGCACTGAGTGTGAAAAAGGAGGAAGAAAAGTAAGATGAATGGTAGACGACCGGAATTATTAATTCCAGCAAGTAATCTGGAAGTACTCAAAGTGGCGGTTATGTTTGGAGCCGATGCTGTTTATATCGGAGGAGAGGCATTCGGATTACGTGCAAAAGCAAAGAATTTTTCCAAAGATGATATGGCTGCCGGAATCCGTTTTGCGCATGAACATGGTGTACGTGTGCATGTTACCGTAAATATTCTGGCACATAATGATGATCTGGAAGGCGTGCGGGAATATCTCTGCGAATTGAAGGAATTAAAACCAGATGCGCTGATCATTGCAGATCCGGCAATCTTTGAAATGGCAAAAGAGATCTGCCCGGACATTGAACGTCATGTCAGTACACAGGCGAATAATACAAATTATGGCACTTACAATTTCTGGTGGAAACAGGGAGCAAAAAGAGTAGTTTCGGCAAGAGAACTGTCCTTGAAAGAGATTTCTGAGATTCGTAAGCATATTCCGGAGGAGATGGAGATTGAAAGTTTTATTCACGGTGCAATGTGCATTTCTTATTCCGGAAGATGTCTGCTCAGCAATTTCTTTACCGGAAGAGATGCGAATCAGGGAGCCTGTACACACCCGTGCCGTTGGAAATATGCAGTTGTAGAGGAAAAAAGGCCGGGACAGTATATGCCAGTATATGAAAATGAAAGAGGAACTTACATTTTCAATTCCAAGGATCTTTGTATGATCGAGCACATTCCGGAGATGATCGAAGCAGGAATTGACAGTTTCAAGATTGAAGGACGTATGAAGACGGCGCTGTATGTCGCAACAGTTGCAAGAACATACCGCCTTGCGATTGATGACTATCTGAAAGATCCGAAGCTGTATGAAGAACATATGCTGTGGTATCTGGATCAGATTTCAAATTGCACATACCGGCAGTTTACAACCGGATTTTACTTTGGAAAACCGGATGAGACAAGTCAGATTTACGACAGCAACACTTATGTAAGAGAATACACATATCTTGGAATTATTGGCAAAGAGTCAGACGGAAGATACCGCATTGAGCAGAGAAATAAATTTTCGGTTGGCGAGACGATTGAGATTATGAAGCCGGATGGACAAAACATAGAGACGGTTGTCCGGGCGATTATCAATGAAGACGGGGAAACACAGGAGAGTGCCCCGCATTCCAAACAGGTTCTCTATATCGAACTGGATAAAAAAGCAGAGAAGTATGATATTTTAAGAAGAGCGGAAGACATAGAGGCTTAAAAACAGATGATTTGAGAATATAGGATGTCAGACAGAGAAACCTATTATATGCGGACTCTGTCTGGCATTCTTTTCTATGCCAGAAAACTTCGTCCTAAAGCGCTTTTATAAAAAATGATTGTATTTTCGATAGAGATACAGTATACTATTAGCCACATAAGAAAGAGAGTCCGGCAGATCTTAACCGGAACATCTATAATCTGAAATTGTCACATATGCGTGATGGTTTTCATAAACAGATCTTATAATTTTTCAACAAAGACATAAACAGATACGATCCAACAAAATACCAGAAAAAGATCATAACAGATGGAAAAGCACAAAAAAGAATACTCTTACATAAACTATAAGCAAATACCCTGAGAGGTGCGTTCCTTGAAATCATTTCCGAAACCCCTCACTGCAGCAGAAGAAGCTTATTATATGCAAAAGTATACAGAGGGCGACCTGAAAGCAAAACATATTCTGATCGAACGGAATTTGCGCCTTGTTGCACATATTGTGAAAAAATATCCATCCAGAGAGGAGGATGTGGAAGATCTTTTGTCGATCGGGACAATCGGGCTTATTAAAGCAGTTGTAAGTTTTGATCCGGAAAAACGTGTGCGTCTGGGAACATATGCGGCGCGGTGCATTGAAAATGAGATATTGATGCATCTGCGTGCGAAGAAAAAAATGTCCCGGGAAATTTCACTGTACGAGCCGATCGGGACAGACAGGGAAGGCAATGAAATCCAGCTTTTTGATGTGATCGAAACAAAAGAAGAAGATGCGCACAGACATGCGGAATTAAAAGAATCGGTCCGGATTTTGTATGCAAAAATGGAGTCGGAATTATCTCAGAGAGAACGGCTGGTTCTGAAAATGCGATACGGACTTTATGGGGAAGAGGAGTATACGCAGAGGGAGATTGCCGGACAGCTTGGAATTTCTCGTTCTTATGTATCACGGATTGAGAAAAGTGCGATCGAAAAACTGCGTACATTTTTTTAGCTGTTATAGTAGCCGGAGGAAACTGTCGCTGGCGGAGTTTTGCAGGTACAGCAGTAAACGCATGGAATAAGCAGGAAGAAAGAGGTGGATACATGGGAGTTTGTATAGTAAATTCAGCAGTGATTCAGGGTGTTGAAGCGAAGATGATACAGGTGGAGGCAGATGTCAGCAATGGTCTGCCTGTGTTTCATATGGTGGGATATCTGTCCGGTGAGGTACGGGAGGCAGCAGAACGTGTGCGGACAGCGATCCGTAACAGTGGTATTGTGCTGCCTCCGAAGAAAATCATTGTAAATCTGGCGCCCGGCTCAATAAGGAAAAAAGGAACAGCGTTTGACCTTCCTATTGCATTAAGTATTATGGCAGCACTTGAAATATTTCCAGAAGAACGATTGCGAGATGTAATGATTGCCGGTGAACTGGGGCTGGACGGAAGTGTACAAAAGGTCTCCGGAATTTTACCAATCGTACAGAAAGCAGGAAGAGAAGGCTTTAAGTGCTGTATTGTACCGGAGCAGAATGCGGCGGAAGGTGCACTGGTAGAAAAGATCACGGTATATGGTGTGAATTCACTGGAGGAAGTGTGCAGTTATCTGAAAGGAGAAAAAAAGCTGGAACCGGCGATGTGCAAAGATGCCAGAGAATGTGGGAGACTGTTGGATTCGGAACTTTTGGATTACAGTGAGATACAGGGACAAGAAATTGTAAAAAGAGCTGCGACAGTGGCGGTTGCCGGTGGACATAACCTGCTGTTAGTTGGACCACCGGGAAGTGGAAAGACGATGGCTGCAAAGAGAATTCCAACCATTTTACCGAAGCCTTCATTGGAAGAATCGATGGAAGTTACAAGTCTCTACAGTGTCGTTGGAAAAGTGGAGGAAACCCATCCGTTGATGTTAGGAAGACCGTTCCGGGAGGTGCATCATACGGTTACAAAAGCGGCATTGATCGGTGGCGGGAATTACCCTGTTCCGGGAGAGATCAGTCTGGCACATGGAGGTGTACTCTTCCTGGACGAGCTTGCGGAGTTTAAAAAGTCTGTTCTGGAAGTGCTCCGCCAGCCTTTGGAAGAGCAGAAAATCCATCTCGCCAGGAATCAGGCAAATTATACATTTCCGGCAGATTTCATGCTTGTTGCGGCAATGAACCCATGTCCCTGCGGAAATTATCCGGCTCAGACGTGTACATGCACACCACAGCAGATCCAGAATTATCTGGCAAGGATCAGTCAGCCGTTTTTAGACCGGTTGGATATCTGCATCGAAACACCGCGCGTGGATTATGCGGCACTCCATACACAGCAGAAGCAGGAACGCTCAGTAGATATACGTGCACGCGTGTGTGCAGCGAGAGAAATACAGAAAAAGAGATATGAAGGATTGCCGTTTTCGGTAAATGCAAGGCTGGGAGCAAAGGAAATCCGAAAACACTGTGTGCTAGACGCTGTGACGGAACAGATTATGGAGCAGGCATTCTGTACACTTGGTCTGACAGCGCGGACATATCATAAGATTCTGCGTGTGGCACGGACGATCGCAGATCTTGCCGGAAGTGAGGTGATCACTCCGGCGCATATTAAAGAGGCAATCGGATACCGTACGGTAGATAAAAAATACTGGGGGAAAGGCTTATGATTTATGAATATTGGTATGCGGGGATTTCCGGGCTTAACTGTATGAAAAAGAAAAAACTGCGTGAAATTTTAAAGACAGCAGAAATGATTTATTATATAGAAGAAATAAAATTAACAGAACTGGGGATACTGACGGACAGAGAAATCCAGGCACTTATAAAAGCAAAAAAACAGCAGGATATAAAAGAAAAATGGGAGATGCTGGAAGAGAAAAATATCCGTTTTATTCCATATTTTTCGGAAGAATATCCAGTGCGCCTTAAGAATATTCCGGCGCCTCCATATGCACTCTATGTGAGAGGCAGGCTGCCGGACAGTGACAGACCTGCGGCTGCTTTGGTGGGTGCAAGAAACTGTACGCATTATGGCGAGAGAATGGCATTAGAATATGGAGAAAAGCTGGCAGAAAACGGGATTAGTATTATCAGCGGGATGGCAAGAGGAATTGATGGCGCCGGACAAAGAGGTGCATTAAATGCCGGGGGAATGACATATGGTATATTAGGATGTGGCGTGGATATCTGTTATCCGGGAGAACATCGCGGACTATATCAGGATCTGATCAAAAAAGGCGGTGTGATTTCAGAACAGAGTCCGGGAAGCCCGCCTCTTGCCAGGTACTTTCCTGCGCGTAACCGTATCATCAGCGGGATGGCAGATATCGTACTTGTAATAGAAGCAAAAGAAAAAAGCGGCTCTCTTATTACGGCAGACCAGGCGCTGGAACAGGGGAAGGAAGTTTATGCACTTCCGGGACCTGTAACAAGCCTTTTAAGTCAGGGGTGTCACCGGCTGATCGCGCAGGGTGCAGGGATTTTGCTAAGTCCGGAAGACCTGATGGAAACGATGGGAATTTGTTTGTCAAAAAGCAGACAAAATAAATCATCGGAGAAAAAAGTACTTGAAAGTCCAGAAAATATGGTGTATAGTTGTGTCGGTTTGTTTCCAAAGGGACTTCAGGAGCTTGCGCAGGAGACAAAACTGGCTCCGGAGATACTTATGGAAGAGTTGATAACGCTTGAACTGCAAGGGTTTGTCAAAGAAATATCGAAGAATTATTATGTGAAAATGCGCTGAAAAGCGGGGCGGATTTTATGGAGGAAATCATATATGGCACGTTATCTTGTGATCGTGGAGTCACCGACGAAGGTGAAGACAATTAAAAAATTTTTAGGAAGTAATTATGTAGTCGTAGCGTCTAACGGACATGTGCGCGATCTGCCGAAGAGCCAGCTTGGTGTCGGACCTGAGAATGACTATGAACCAAAGTATATAACAATCCGTGGCAAGGGAGAGATTCTTGCAAATCTTCGAAAAGAAGTGAAAAAAGCAGATAAAGTATATCTTGCAACTGACCCGGACCGCGAAGGAGAAGCGATTTCCTGGCATTTATGCAAAGCCCTGAAACTGGAAAACAAGAAAACGTACCGAATCAGTTTTAATGAGATTACGAAAAACGCAGTCAAAGCATCTCTGAAAAATGCCAGAGAGATTGATATGGATCTGGTAGATGCCCAGCAGGCGAGACGTGTCCTTGACCGCGTGGTTGGATATAAAATCAGCCCGGTACTCTGGGCGAAAGTAAAAAGAGGTTTAAGTGCGGGACGCGTACAGTCTGTAGCACTTCGTATCATTGCTGACCGTGAAGAAGAGATCAATGCATTTATTCCGGAAGAATACTGGAGCCTGGATGCGAATCTGAAAGTCAAAGGTGAGAGAAAACTCCTGAATGCCAAGTTTTACGGAACAGATAAGAAAAAGATGACGATTTCATCCAAAGAGGAACTGGATAAGATCTTAAAAGAATTAGAAGGTGCATCTTATGAAGTCGCTGAGATTAAAAAAGGGGAACGTACAAAGAAAGCACCGGTTCCATTTACAACCAGTACATTACAGCAGGAAGCATCCAAAGCATTGAATTTTGCTACAGGAAAAACGATGCAGATCGCACAGCAGTTGTATGAAGGTGTTGATATCAAAGGAAATGGAACCGTCGGTCTGATCACGTATCTGCGTACCGATTCTACTCGTATTTCAGATGAAGCAGATGCAAATGTACGTGCTTATATCGGAGAACAGTACGGAGAAGAGTATGTTGCAGTTGGCGAAACAAAAGCAAAGACAGGCGGAAAGATCATCCAGGATGCGCATGAGGCGATCCGTCCGACAGATCCGGCAAGAACACCGGCGGCAATCAAAGAATCTTTGACAAGAGATCAGTTCCGTCTGTATCAGCTTATCTGGAAGCGTTTCCTTGCCAGCAGAATGCAGCCGGCAAAATATGAGACAACATCTGTGAAGATCAGTGCAGGAAAATATCGTTTTACAGTAGCTGCTTCCAAGATTGTATTCCAGGGATTCAGACTGGTTTATACAGAAGCAGGAGAAGAGAAAGAAGAAAAAGCTGTATTGATGAAAGGGCTGGATATGGATTCAAAGCTCACAAAAGAAAGTTTTGATACGAAGCAGCACTTTACACAGCCACCGGCACATTATACAGAAGCAACACTTGTAAAAGCTCTGGAAGAACTGGGCATTGGACGTCCAAGCACGTATGCACCGACAATTTCAACGATTATTGCCAGAAGATATGTTGCAAAAGAGAACAAGAATCTGTATCTGACAGAACTGGGAGAAGTTGTAGATAATATCATGTTACAGTCCTTCCCAAGCATTGTAGATGTGAATTTTACAGCCAACATGGAAAGCCTGCTTGATGGTGTGGCAGAAGGTAAGGTAAAATGGAAGACGATTATCGAGAACTTCTATCCGGATATTGAAGCCGCAGTGGAAAAGGCACAGAAAGAATTAGAGACAGTCAAGATCGAAGATGAAGTGACTGACGTTGTCTGTGAACAGTGCGGACGCAACATGGTCATCAAATACGGTCCACACGGAAAATTCCTCGCATGTCCGGGATTCCCGGAGTGTAGAAATACAAAGCCTTATCTGGAAAAAATCGGTGTTTCCTGCCCTCTTTGTGGAAAAGATGTTGTGCTCCGTAAGACAAAGAAAGGCAGAAAATATTACGGATGTGAAGACAATCCGGACTGTGAATTTATGTCATGGCAGAAACCGGTTCAGAAAAAGTGTCCGAGATGTGGAAATTATATGGTCGAAAAGGGAAATAAGATCTGTTGTAGTGACGCTCAGTGCGGATATGTAGAAAATAAGAAAAATTCTGATAAATAACAATAATATTCGTTGAATTATAGTGAATTGTATGATAATATAACTTCATAGGATGGAGGAGTGCAAATGAGTGTACAATTATTAGACAAAACTAGAAAAATCAACAAGTTACTTCACAACAATAATTCAAGTAAAGTGGTCTTTAATGATATTTGTGAAGTTCTGACAGAGATTCTGTCATCGAATGTACTGGTGGTCAGCAAAAAAGGAAAAGTTCTCGGAGGAAGCAAATGTACAGGTGTTCCGTATATAGAAGAACTGATCCAGAAGGAAGTAGGCAGACATATTGATGATATGTTAAATGAACGTCTGCTCAGCATTCTTTCGACAAAGGAAAATGTGAATCTTGAGACTCTTGGATTTTCGGAAGAAGCCTCAAAAGGTTATCAGGCTATTATAACTCCAATCGATATCGCAGGAGAGAGACTCGGCACATTATTCATCTATAAGAAAGACGAAGTATATGAGATTGATGATATCATTTTAAGTGAATATGGAACAACAGTTGTTGGTCTTGAGATGCTTCGTTCTGTAAATGAAGAAAGTGCGGAGGAAACAAGAAAAGAACACATTGTACAGTCAGCCATCAGCACACTTTCTTATTCTGAACTGGAAGCGATCATTCATATTTTTGATGAACTGGATGGTACAGAAGGAATCCTGGTTGCAAGCAAGATTGCAGACCGTGTAGGAATCACCCGTTCTGTGATCGTGAATGCGCTTCGCAAGTTTGAGAGTGCCGGAGTTATTGAATCCAGATCTTCCGGTATGAAGGGTACTTATATCAAAGTTGTGAATGATTATGTATTTACGGAACTGGATAAGATCAAAGCAGAGCGCAACAATTAAGATGAAGTATAAGGGTATCGGGAGACTGGTACCCTTTTCTTTGATTGAAGATGAGATGAATTTTACTGGAGGATATAATGGAAAAATTTCAGGACGATACGGTGAAACTCGAGATGATAAAAACGATTCTTGACGGGGGATATTTTAACGATAATATCTATCTGTGTAAGATGATTAAGTATAATGAAGAAGAGGAATGCATATATCTGTTAACGGGGAAGACGGAACTGTCAGAATTTTCTTTGGACAGTATCTATGAGTGCACGATGACGGATGAGGAAGAAGAGGTCAAATGCAGAGGAAAGATTGTCGAACGGTACTGGGATAAGAGAGGGAAAGTACTTGTTTTCCATGTGGAAAATGGATTTTATAAAAATACTGTAAACTAAACAAAGGCGGTTGACAAAATATTAAGAGAGTGCTATTTTATATCTAGAGTTTCTTAGCACTCTCTTTTTGTGAGTGCTAACAAAATAAATAAGTATATCATTTAAGGAGGAATAAATATGAAATTAGTACCATTAGGAGACAGAGTTGTATTAAAACAGTTGGTTGCAGAAGAGACAACAAAATCAGGAATCGTAATTCCTGGACAGTCTAAAGAAAAACCACAGCAGGCAGAGATCGTTGCTGTAGGACCTGGTGGAACAGTTGACGGAAAAGAAGTGAAGATGAATGTCACTGTAGGACAGAAAGTTATTTATTCTAAATACGCAGGAACATCTGTAGAGCTTGATGATGAAGAATATATTATCGTAAAACAGGACGATATCCTTGCAATTTGTGAGTAAGATGTAGATGTAAGAAGAGAAACAAAGATTATAGGAGGCATTTGATCATGGCAAAGGAAATTAAATATGGCGCAGAAGCAAGAGCAGCATTAGAAGAAGGAGTTAATAAGCTGGCTGATACAGTCAGAGTTACGTTAGGACCAAAAGGACGTAACGTAGTTCTTGACAAATCTTTCGGAGCACCGCTTATTACTAATGATGGTGTTACAATTGCAAAAGAAATTGAATTAGAAGATGCATTTGAGAATATGGGTGCACAGCTTATCAAAGAAGTTGCATCTAAGACAAATGATGTTGCCGGAGATGGTACAACAACAGCTACAGTACTTGCACAGGCAATGGTACATGAAGGAATGAAGAACCTGGCAGCAGGAGCAAACCCGATCATCCTTAGAAAAGGAATGAAGAAAGCAACAGACAAAGCAGTTGAGACGATCGCTAAAATGTCCAGCAAAGTAAAAGACAAAGATCAGATCGCAAAAGTTGCAGCTATTTCTGCAAGTGATGAAGAAGTTGGAAAGATGGTTGCAGATGCAATGGAGAAAGTTTCCAATGACGGGGTTATCACAATTGAAGAATCCAAGACTATGAAGACAGAACTTGACCTTGTAGAAGGTATGCAGTTTGACCGTGGATATGTATCTGCATATATGGCTACAGATATGGATAAGATGGAAGCAAATCTGGATGATCCATATATCTTGATTACAGACAAGAAGATTTCTAACATTCAGGAGATCCTGCCAGTTCTGGAGCAGATCGTACAGTCCGGAGCAAGACTCCTGATCGTTGCAGAAGATATTGAAGGTGAGGCTCTTACAACACTGATTGTAAACAAACTGCGTGGAACATTCAATGTAGTAGGTGTTAAAGCGCCTGGATATGGTGACAGAAGAAAAGAGATGTTAAAAGATCTTGCAATTCTGACAGGCGGTCAGGTAATTTCAGAAGAACTCGGTATGGAGTTGAAAGATACAACACTGGATCAGCTTGGACGTGCAAAATCTGTAAAAGTTCAGAAAGAAAATACAGTTATCGTTGACGGATGCGGAGACAAACAGGCAATCGCAGACCGTGTAGCACAGATCAAAGCACAGATTGAAGAGACAACATCTGATTTCGACAGAGAGAAACTGCAGGAGAGACTTGCAAAACTTGCAGGCGGTGTAGCAGTTATCCGTGTAGGTGCTGCAACTGAGACTGAGATGAAAGAAGCAAAACTTCGTATGGAAGATGCACTTGCAGCAACAAGAGCAGCCGTAGAAGAAGGAATCATTGCAGGTGGCGGATCTGCTTATATTCACTGTGCAAAAGAAGTTGCCAAGATCGTTGCTGATTTGGATGGTGATGAGAAGACAGGTGCGAATGTTGTACTGAAAGCTCTGGAAGCTCCACTGCTCCGCATCGCTGCAAATGCAGGACTGGAAGGCGCAGTAATCATTAATAAAGTATATGAGTCAGAACCAGGAATCGGATTTGATGCATTAGCTGAGGAATATGTAGACATGGTTGAACATGGTATCCTTGATCCGGCTAAGGTAACAAGAAGTGCTCTGCAGAATGCAACAAGTGTTGCATCTACACTGCTGACAACAGAGTCCGTTGTTGCTAATATCAAAGAAGAGACACCGGCTATGCCTGCAGGTGCAGGTGCCGGAATGGGCATGATGTAAGAAAAAGTTAAGAAAACTCCCTGTATGGGGAGTTTTCTTTTTTCTTGTTTTTGTGCTACAATAGACACATTGAGAAAAGCGGAGGATGTAAGACATGAATGACATATGTACGGAACAGCTTATTAAAAGGAAGAAAAGCAAAGGTCAGTGGTTTCTGGAAGGAATGGTGCTTGCAGCGACTTTATTGAGTGTATATGGTGTCGTACATTGTCTTTTTTTTATAGTGCTTACAGTTATATTACTTGTAATGGATATATATTTGTATCTGGAATTTGATGCGGAATATGAATATTTATTTGTGAATGGGGAACTGGATGTTGACAAGATCATACATAAGTCGAGAAGAAGACGAATCTGTACAATAAAGTTAGAAGAAATAGAGGTCCTGGCTCCATTTGGAACAGGTGAACTCAGACAGTACCAGCGGGCAAAGAAAAGCGATTATAGCTCGGGCAGACGCAATGATCAGACTTATGTGCTAGTTGTTTCCAGGGCAGGAGAATTAAGAAAAATTATTTTTGAACCGAATCAGACGATTATAGACGGGTATGCCGGAATGATTCCGGGAAAAGTTACATACAAATCTGCAAAATAGTCAGAAAAATGTATTTTGTATGTATAAAAAAACAAGTTGACAAACGATAGCAAAGTTCGTTATGATACCAGTTAATTATAGGAAAGAGCAAAACGGAGTTTTTACTCCGATAAGCTATAAATAAGGATAAGAGTGAAAGGAGTTTACCATGGGAAAAATTATTGGAGAAGGAATTACATTTGATGACGTGCTGCTTGTACCGGCATATTCTGAGGTGATTCCAAATCAAGTAGATTTATCCACGTATTTAACAAAAAATATTAAATTGAATATACCGATGATGAGTGCAGGTATGGATACGGTTACAGAACACCGTATGGCAATTGCAATGGCTCGTCAGGGTGGAATTGGTATCATTCATAAGAATATGACGATCGAGCAGCAGGCAGAGGAAGTTGATAAAGTAAAACGTTCTGAGAACGGTGTTATCACGGATCCATTTTATCTGTCTCCGGAACATACGTTGGAAGATGCCAATAATTTAATGGCAAAATTCCGCATTTCAGGTGTACCAATTACAGAAAACGGAAAACTGGTAGGCATTATCACGAACCGTGATCTGAAATTTGAAGAAGATTTTACGAAGAAGATTAAAGAATCAATGACTTCTGAGGGACTTATTACAGCACAGGAAGGAATTACGCTGGAAGATGCAAAGAAGATTCTTGCAAAAGCCAGAAAAGAGAAATTACCGATCGTAGACAAAGATTTCAATTTGAAAGGTCTTATTACGATTAAAGATATTGAAAAACAGATCAAATATCCACTGTCAGCTAAAGATTCCCAGGGAAGACTGCTTTGCGGTGCAGCACTTGGAATTACCGCAAACTGCCTGGAACGTGCACGGGAACTTGTGAACGCGCATGTAGACGTTGTTGTTATGGATTCTGCACACGGACATTCTGCTAATGTACTCCGTACCGTAGATATGGTCAAATCCAAATTCCCGGATCTGCAGGTTATCGCAGGAAACGTTGCAACAGGAACAGCAGCAGAAGCGCTGATCAAAGCAGGAGCAGATGCAGTAAAGGTTGGTATTGGACCTGGATCTATCTGTACAACACGTGTCGTTGCAGGTATCGGTGTTCCACAGATCACAGCAGTTATGAGTTGTTATGAAGCGGCAGACAAATATGGAATTCCGATTATCGCAGATGGTGGTATCAAATATTCAGGAGATATGACAAAAGCAATTGCAGCCGGTGCGAATGTATGTATGATGGGATCAATCTTTGCAGGATGTGATGAGAGCCCGGGAACATTTGAATTATATCAGGGAAGAAAATACAAAGTATACCGTGGCATGGGATCGATTGCTGCAATGGAGAACGGAAGCAAAGACCGTTATTTCCAGACAGATGCGAAGAAGTTAGTACCGGAAGGTGTAGAAGGACGTGTAGCATACAAAGGAACTGTAGAAGATACTGTATTCCAGTTGATGGGAGGTCTTCGTTCCGGTATGGGTTACTGCGGAACTCCAACAATTGAAGAACTCAAACAGAGAGGACAGTTTGTAAAGATCTCATCTGCATCTCTGAAAGAAAGTCATCCGCACGACATTCACATTACGAAAGAAGCTCCAAACTACAGTGTAGATGAGTAAAAGAGAATAATACCAGAGAAATTTGGCGTTATAATAGACATTACAGCAGGAGGCAAGATATGAAGCGGGCATTTGGAACATTGAAAACAAAAGAAAAGGCAGAATTGTATCTGTTGAAGAATGAAAAAGGGATGGAAGTTGCTATTTCCGATTATGGCGCAACGATTGTAAATGTGATCGTACCGGATAAGGAAGGACATCCGACGGATGTTGTTCTCGGATATGACGATGTCAGTGGTTATGAAAAAGGCGACCGTGTATTTGGCGCATTTGTAGGACGTGTGGCAAACCGTATTGCAGGAGGCTCATTTACATTAAATGGTAAGACTTATGAACTGACAAAGAATGATGGGGATAATACACTACACGGTGGTAGAGATATGATGAATAAGCGTATGTGGAAAGTTGAAGAATCTACAGATAACAGCGTGACTTTATCACTTGACAGCCCAGATGGAGACCAGGGATTTCCAGGAAATCTTAAGCTGACAGTAACTTATACGGTTACACCGGAGAATGAACTGGAAATTGTTTATGGATCAACAGCAGATGCAGATACACTGCTGAATCTTACAAATCACAGTTATTTTAATCTCGCCGGACAGGGAAGTGGCGATGTACTGGATCAGAAAGTAACGATCAGTGCAGATTATTTTACTCTTGCAGATGCCCAGAGTATTCCGACAGGTGAACTGACACCTGTAAAGGGAACACCGATGGATTTTAATGAAGCAAAAGCGATCGGACAGGATATAGAAGCGGATTACCAGCCGTTGATTGATGGAAAAGGTTACGATCATAACTGGGTGATCAGAGGTGAAGGATTCCGCAAAGCTGCCTCCATGTATTCTGATAAGACAGGAATCCATATGGATGTATATACAGATCTTCCGGGTATGCAGTTGTATACAGCAAACTATGTTGATTATGAGAAAGGCAAAGGCGGAGCTGAATACCGTATCCGCAATGCTGCCTGCTTTGAAACACAGTTTTTCCCGGATGCCATTCATCATTCGGAGTTTGCGCAGCCGGTTATCAAGGCGAATGAACTATTTACATCCAAAACGGTATATCAGTTTTCTATTCAATAAGAATTTACAAAAGGCATAGAATATATGCCATATGAATAATGTGTAGTATGAAGAGAACAAAAAAGATTAAAAACAGAAAAAAATCATTCACAACTATACAACAGAAAAAACAGGCTCAGCGCAGGATGCGGCTGGGCCTGCTTTTATTGGTGATTGTTATGGTTCTGGCAGCAGGAATCAGGATTTTACATCCGGAATGGCTGTCTGGAAAATACAGTGAAATAGACAATGCACAGGTTGATGCATCTAAACCTGATATTACAGTGAAACTTCTGACGCCGAATCCGTATTCCAGACCGGGGATAAAAACCGGTAAGATTAAGGGAATTGTTGTGCATTATACGGCAAATCCGGGTGCAACAGCAATGGGAAACCGAAACTACTTTGAGGGGCTCAAAGACAGTCATGTGACAAAAACGAGCAGTAATTTCATTGTAGGGCTGGATGGAGAAATCGTGCAGTGTGTGCCGACATGGGAAGTGGCGTATGCTTCCAATAACCGGAATAAAGATACGGTATCGATTGAGTGTTGCCATCCGGATAAGACGGGGGAATTTAATAAAGCGACTTATCGCTCAGTGATACATTTGTGTGCCTGGCTTTGCCTGAAGTTTGCTCTGTCACCGGATGATATTATTCGGCATTATGATGTCACAGGAAAGAACTGTCCGAAATATTTTGTAGAACATGAAAATGCCTGGAAACAGTTCCGGAAAGATGTAAAAAAAGCACTGGAAAAATCAAAGTGATATTGCTATAATATATAAGCGTATGTATATTTATACATAATTAAGAAAGAAATCGTAAGGAAAACAGGAGAGGCAAGCATGAACGACTTGGAACTGTACAGAGAGCAGTTAGCTCTGTGTGATGATAAAATTATTGATGCCCTTGTGGAAAGAAGCATGATCATAGAGAAAATCATGGCATACAAAGAAGAATATGGTATGCCGATCCTTCAGCCGGGACAGGAAGCAAAGCAGAAAAGAAGACTGGAAGAAAAGCTTTCAGATAATCGTTACAAGGATGAGATCTGTGACATTTTCCATTGTATCCGCAAGAACAGCAAGCGGATTCAAGCAAGAAAACTGTTTGATTACAATATTGTACTCATTGGTTTTATGGGCGCAGGCAAATCTACGATCTCAGATTATTTAAGTACGATGTTTGCGATGGAAATTGTTGAGATGGATCAGGTTATCGCAGAGAGAGAAGAGATGAGTATTCCGGATATCTTTGAAACGTATGGAGAAGAATATTTCCGTAATCTGGAAACCAATCTTCTTGTGGAAATGCAGGAGAAGAAGAATACAGTTATTTCCTGCGGAGGAGGAGCTGCCCTTCGCAAGAATAATGTGCAGGAGATGAAGAAGAATGGTAGAGTTGTACTTCTGACAGCAAGTCCACAGGTAATCTATGAACGTGTAAAGGACAGCAATGACCGTCCGGTTCTGACCGGCCGCAAGAATGTTGAAGGCATTTCCGAACTGATGGAGCAGAGACGTGAGAAATATGAAGCGGCTGCAGATATTGTTATCCAGACAGATAATAAGACTGTTCTGCAGATCTGTGAAGAACTGGTACAACGATTAATGGAGATGGATGAATAGACATGTTTGATAGATTTTTCCCGGATGCATATGTTGCATCTACTTATGTAATAGATTTTGAGAAACTGTATGAAGAAGGAATACGTGCCGTAATTTTTGATATTGACAATACGCTTGTTCCGCATGGTGCACCGGCAGATGACCGTGCGAAAGCACTTTTTGCGAGACTTAAAAAGATTGGTTATCAGTGCTGTCTGATCTCCAACAATCAGGAGCCACGTGTGAAGATGTTCAATCAGGATATCCAGGTGAATTATATCTGTGATGCGCATAAGCCTTCAACGAAAAATTACAAAAAAGCAATGGAGATTATGGAAACGGATGTTTCCAATACAGTATTTGTGGGAGATCAGCTTTTTACGGATGTCTGGGGAGCAAAAAGAGCCGGAATCAGAAATATTCTTGTGAAGCCGATCCATCCAAAAGAAGAGATACAGATTGTATTAAAACGTTACCTGGAGAAAATCGTTCTTTATTTTTATAAAAAAGAGCGAAAAGGACGGTAAAATGGGGCTGTACAGATAAAAAATAGTTGAAAAAAACGCTCAGATATTATAGAATGGAACAAGTGAGTAGAATTGATAAAGTGTGAAAACACATAATTTAAGGAGGATAAAAGTATGGCAACAAAGACAGCAGGTGAATTTAGAAATGGTATGACACTGAAGATTGATGGTAAAGTATGTCAGGTTATTGATTTCATGCATGTTAAACCGGGAAAAGGTGCAGCATTTGTTCGTGTTAAATTAAAAGATATCATCAACGGTGGTGTAGTAGAGACAACATTCCGTCCTACAGAGTCTTTCCAGGAAGCATATATTGAGAGAAAGAAAATGCAGTATCTGTACAATGATGGAGATCTGTATTATTTCATGGATAATGAGACATTTGACCAGATCGCTGTAGGGACAGAAGATGTTGGTGATTCTCTGAAATTCGTAAAAGAGAACGAAGAAGTTACTGTAAGTTTATATCAGGAGAAACCTTTCGCAATCGAGCCACCGCTTACTGTTGAACTGGTTGTTACAGAGACGGAGCCTGGATTCAAAGGTAACACAGCTCAGGGAGCAAACAAACCGGCTATTGTTGAGACCGGTGCACAGGTTGCAGTTCCGTTATTTGTTGAGCAGGGAGAGAAGATTAAGATCGATACACGTTCCGGAGAGTACTTATCCAGAGCAAACTAATCTTTTCGAGTTAAAAGAAATATTAAAAAAGCCTTGCATTTTCTGCAAGGCTTTTTTATAATAATAAAACCATAATATTTATTCTAAATTTCTACAAGATGTAAAAAGCGGATTTTCCCGCATCAATTTCCGGAAGATAACTACAACAATGGCCAAAGAGGAGAAATATGACTTATCATCAATTTACTGAGGCATTGGAAAAAAGTGTGAAAGAAATGGCAGGATGTCTTTTGTCTGTCGAATTATGCAACAATAAATAAAAAGAATAATGGAATCATCCGGAGCGGTCTGGTGATTTCAGAACAGCGTGTGAATGTTTCGCCGACGATTTATCTGGAAGGTTATTATGAACAGTACCAGTCTGGAAGCCAGGTAGATGAGCTGGCAAAAGAAGTTCTAAATGTATATGAAAAAGTGAAATTTGATCAGTCATGGGAAGAGCCGGAGATTTTTAATTATGAAAAGATAAAGAATAAGATCGTATTCAGGCTTGTCCAGAGAAGTAGGAATGAAGAATTTTTGAAAGAAATTCCACATGTGCCGATTCTGGATCTGGAGATTATTTTCTATATACTTTTAGAGATAACCAAAGACGGCATGGCTTCCATGCAGATCAGCAATGAAACAATGGAAAAATGGAACGTAGATGAAAAGGAACTTCTTGCAATTGCAATGATGAATATGAAAAAACACCTTCCGGCAAGATTTCATTCAATACAGAATGTGCTTTCCGAAGAAGGAATTGCTGTAGATAAAGCTGCAAGAATGTATGTACTGACGAATGAAAAGAAAAGTTTCGGGGCAGCAACTATGATATATCCAGGATGTTTAAATCAGATTGGTACATATCTGAAGGAAAACTTTTACGTCTTGCCAAGCAGTGTGCATGAAGTGATCATTGTTCCCGAAAAGGAGACCGATGACTGCATGAATCTGAACGAAATGGTTGCAAGCATTAATGCAGCCTGTGTATTGCCGGAAGAAATTCTTGAAAATCATGCCTATTATTATGACAGAATAGAGGACCGGCTTGCAATATGCTGATATGAAGGCATAAAAGAATCCAATGTATAAATTGGCTGTAAAAAAACATTTATTAGTTGTTGAGATTGTAAAAAGAATCAGGAAAAGTAGAAATGATAAAGTAAAGGAAATGTACGAAATGTCTATAGCATTTCCTTTACTTTAAAAGAAAAATATGGTAGTATAAATAATACAGTTTGAAGAAAATTGTCATGCACCCGTAGCTCAGGGGATAGAGCACCGCCCTCCGGAGGCGGGAGCGGCGGTTCGAATCCGCCCGGGTGTGTATTTTAAAAGTGCATAGTATGTGGAGGTACTCTTATGAAAGGTGCGTTAGGAGCGGGCTTCACAGACAGGAATATTCAGAAGAGAAAAAGCAGAAGATGCCTGCTTTTCTTATTTTTTATCCTGATCTTGTTGAGCACCGGAATCGGACTCACGGGAGATAACACACAGAAGAAAGCACAAAAGATAGTAAGAGAAAAGCGCAGAACAAGAAATATGGGATGTAAAGTTGAACAACTGAATCCTCTGCGTAAGAATAGATCGCCGGAATTAAGACAGGCGGTAAGAGATTATTACAGATGTATAGCAGAGAAGACGGACTTTGTAGAAACATACAATCATCTCCAGATTTATATAAAAGATGGAGAATATGCAGATACATATGTAGCATTTGTAATGTACCGGATGAAGATTAGGCAGGTCTATACAGAGCTTCCGGGAGTAGGAACCTTGTATATTACGGAAAAGGATGGAAAGAATTTCCAGGTCAGGGTGAAACAACTGGATAGGCAGGAGATTGACCATATAAAATTGCTTGCCGGACAACATGATGTGAAAGCACTGCTTGAAAATAGCCGCCGACAGTATCAGACGGCACTGAAGTCGGATGCATTACTTGAGGAATCGGTAAAGGAGTTACAGAAAGCACTGAATCATTCTTGATAGAGAGCGAGAAGCCAGATCTTTGCAAAAGGATCTGGCTTTTATGTATAGCATTACAGTGCCGGAAGTTTACCTGTGTCTATACAACGAAGAAAACGGCATTTGGATACATAAGATGAAAAAAGGAGCGAGCAATAAGATGAAAGGATACAGAGAGGCATACAAAAAAGCATTCCCATATACGATTCCGGTTTTGACCGGATATATATTTATTGGAGTAGCATTCGGAGTTATGTTTGCAGAAAAAGGATATTCATTTTTATGGGCTGCGCTTATGAGTATTCTCGTATATGCAGGTTCCGGACAGTATCTTGCTGTGAATTTTTTTGTTCCCGGAATATCAATTTTTCAGGTTGTCTTTATGACATTAATGGTTAACATTCGTCATGTTTTTTACGGGATTTCCTTATTGGAACGATTTAATGGTATGGGAAAGAAAAAATGGTATATGATTTTCAGCCTGACAGATGAAACATATTCCCTTTTGTGTACGACGAAGATTCCGGAAGGCATTGATGAAGGAAAATTCCTGTTTGCGATTGCTTCACTGGATCAGATGTACTGGGTAGCTGGTTCAATCATTGGTGCAGTGGCGGGAAGTGTACTGCCATTTAATTCAGAGGGAATTGATTTTGCAATGACGGCATTGTTTGTTGTCATTTTTATTGAACAGTGGCTGGATAAAAAGAACCGGATTCCGGAAATTATCGGAGTGGCAGCAGCATTTATTGGATTGCAGATTTTCGGGGCATCCAGATTTGTACTGCCATCCATGTTATTAATTGTAATGATTTTATTTGTATCGAAAAAACAGCTTCAAAAGGAGGTGAACCTGTCATGCCAGTAAATGCAGCGTTATCAGCAATTATTATTCTGGCAGTTGCATTGACAACTTTTGGAACAAGAGTATTTCCGTTTCTTTTGTTTCCAGAAGGAAAAGAAATACCGCCAGTGATCCAGTATCTGGGAAAAGTACTGACTCCGGCGGTGATCGGGATGTTAGTAGTTTACTGCCTAAAGAATACACCAGTTTTTGTATCGCCACATGGCATACCAGAATTTCTTGCTGTGGCAGTGACGGCAGGACTTCATGTATGGAAACGTAATAACCTGTTAAGTATTGGTGTTGGTACAGCATTATATATGTTTTTGATCCAGGTTGTTTTTTAAGGTTTAAACATAGTTTTATCACAGTTTAAACACAATTATAGATTAGACTACTTAGTATAAACGAAGTAGTGAAAGGAGTAATGATTTATGGAAAATCAATATACTTATTATACACCGGATCAGGATGATCAGAATCAAAATGGACAGGGAGGTTATCAGTATCAGCCGCAGGATGAGAAACCACCGAAAAAGAAAACATCACATTGGGTAAAAGCAGTATGTTTCGGACTGGCATTTGGTGTGGCAGCAAGTGCGGCTTTTCAGACAAGTAATCTTGTGGGTAGCAAGGTTTTCAGCACATCAGGCAGTAAGACAAAAGAAGTTGCAACTGTAAACAGTGCAAAGATTTCAACAAGTTCAGACAGTAGTTCAACAAGCTCAGATATTTCCAAAGTTGCAAGTAATGTAATGCCATCGGTTGTATCAATTACCAATTTAAGTGTACAGCAGGTTCAGAATTTCTTTGGTGGAGTACAGGAGCAGGAAAGCAAGAGTGTAGGCTCTGGTATTATTATTTCCCAGACAGATTCAGAACTTCTGATTGTAACGAACAACCATGTAGTGGAAAGTAATAAAACGCTGACAGTTTCTTTTGTTGACAATAAGAGTGTGGAAGCACAGGTAAAGGGAACAGATTCTTCCAGAGACCTTGCAGTTATCGCTGTAAAGCTCAGTGATATCAAAGATTCTACATTAAATAAAATTAAAGTTGCAACGCTTGCAGATTCAGAAAAAGTGCAGGTCGGAGAGACGGCTATTGCAATTGGTAACGCACTTGGTTACGGTCAGTCTGTGACAACAGGTATTGTATCAGCAACCGGACGTACACTGGATGGAGTTAGTGGCAAACTAATCCAGACAGATGCAGCAATCAATCCGGGTAACAGTGGTGGCGCACTTCTGAATGCAAAGGGTGAAGTGATTGGTATTAATACTGCTAAGGTTGCGACAGATGCAGTAGAAGGTATGGGATATGCGATTCCAATTTCCAGCGCAAGTGATGTAATCAAAAATCTGATGAATCAGAAGACAAAAACAAAAGTAGCAGAAGGCAAACAGGGATATCTGGGAATTGAAGGCGTGGATGTGACTTCCGACAGTTCGCAGATGTATAATATGCCAACAGGTGTGTATGTATCTAATGTTATCTCTGGCGGAGGAGCAAAAAATGCAGGGATCACAAAGGGATGCGTAATCACAGAACTGGAAGGAACAACAGTGGACAGTATGTCTGCATTAAAAGAAGAACTGCAGTATTACAAAGTTGGCGAGAAAGTTAAAGTGACGATCCAGGTTCCAAATTCAAATGGAAGTTATAAAGAGCGTACCGTGAAAGTTACACTTGGAAAAAGCACACAATAAGTAAAATACACAGTAAGAGAAATGTTTTTGCCATTTTCTGTGATTTGTAGTATAATGCTAAGTAGATTACGATATGAGGAGGCAAAATATACCAATGAAGTGTCCGATTTGCGGCCAACAGCTCTGGCCGGGTAAAAAAGATCCAAATTACCTGTTATGTTATAATTGCAAGAAGAAGTTCAAAGTACCACAGAACAGGAAAGAACAGAAGCATGCTCCGGAAAGAAGAGAACCGGCAACGCAGGAAACATTGCACAGATCTATTAAGAAAGCATCTATGCAGCGTCAGGAAGAGGAAGAGCAGGAACAGAAGTATTCGAATATTCCACCAAAGAGCGTTCGTAAGAAACGTGAAGATGAGATGCGCAAAGCATATGATGAACTGTTAGCAGTAGAAGATGGCAGAAAGAAAAAGAAAAAAACTGCAAGAGTAGAAGAAGATTATGATTACGATGATGTTTATGAGGAAGAAGAGAAGCTTTCCAAAGCGCCTGTAATCATTCTTGGAATTGCAATCGTAGTTGTAGCAGCAGTAATTGTATATATGCTATTGAAATAATAAAAAGGATTTCCGGAATTTTTCCGGGAATCCTTTTTCTGTTTAGTTTTTGTTTTTGAAACATGCCCGGAGGTCAAATTCCGGGTTAAACGCATAGAAGTTTTTACTGTCCAGATGATCCTGTACGATGCGCAGACTTTCACCGAAACGTTGATAGTGTGCGATTTCGCGTTCACGCAGGAAACGGATTGGTTCGCAGACTTCCGGATCTTTGACAAGGCGCAGAATGTTATCGTAGGTTGTACGTGCTTTTTGCTCTGGTGCGACCTCGTAGGAACAACATAGCTGGAAACCCTTGAAAATACGCCATTTTGCGTAGGACAAGCCTTTTCCTGCTACGATTGCATAAGAACAAAAACATAGAAAAATGAAGATGAAGCAAGCTATCCTACATAGTTCCAATGGTTTCAGCAACTAAGACGTTCAACAATGAGCGTCTATTTTTTTACCCAAAATGAAAGGAGAATCAAACATTATGAAAAAGATTATGAAGCGATTGCTTACAGGTGTACTTACCCTTGCAACCGTATTTACTGCATTACCTGTCACACAGGTTCATGCTGCGGATTCCGTCTATACTACTACGGACGGTAAAGCAGGAACAATCGTCAAGATTGACAATGGCGGTTCAGAGGTTTCCAGCTTTGAAGAAAGCATAATGAACGCTGACGGGCAGATTGCCTACTGTATTGATATAAACACAAATTTCCAATCGGGATATAAGAATCGTATCAATGCAACGGAGCGAATGAGCGACGACCAAATATCTGATGTGGCGTTGAATCTGGAATACGTCAAACAGTATGCAGAAAAGCACAGTCTTTCCAGCAAACAAGTCTATCTGTTGGAACAATGTGTTGTCTGGCGAAGATTGAGCGTTCACTTAGGCTGGGGGTACAACAATGTACGAGCTGCCTATGATGAAGTGTCAGAGAAAATCCAGTCAGAAGTCTATGAGAACGCAAAGGCTTTCGCTAAAGAAAATAAAGACCGTTACGATTGCGGTGGTTACATCTATGTTGGTGAAGGACAGGACTTAGGACAGTTCTGGGCGAAGTTAGCTGTCGGTGATGGCAAGATTCAGAAATCGTCCAGTAATACAGCGATTACAAAATCTAATGACTGCTATTCTTTATCTGGTGCGACTTATGGTGTCTATTCTGATAAAGGCTGCACGAAATCAGTTGCCACACTTATGACAGATGGCAACGGGAATACGGATACGGTGGAGTTGAGAGCTTCTACATACTATGTAAAAGAAATCGAAGCTCCAAAAGGATTCCAGTTAGATAACAACGTCTATACCCTTACGGTAAAGGCTGGTGAAACTTCCACATTGAAAGTCAGCGATACACCAAAAGTCACAGACACTTTGGTTGAGCTTTTCAAGATTGATATGGAAACAGGAAAAGCAACCGCACAGGGTAACGCTTCTTTAGAGGGTGCGGAGTTCGTCTGGAAGTATTATGACGGTTATTACACAAAAGATAATCTTTCATCAGAACCAACACGCACATGGACGACAAAGACAAAAGCGGAAAAAGGCAGCGATAACACTATCCACTATATCACAAGATTGGCAGATTCCTATAAGGTATCTGGTGACAGCTTCTATACACAAAACGGTACTATCTGTTTACCGCTTGGTACTATCACTGTAGAAGAAAAAGCTGCTCCAAACGGTTACTTGTTAGATGGTGCTTATATGCAAGCCGCTGGAAGTTCTGAACAGATAAAAGGCGTGTATGTGGCACAGATTACAGAAGATGGCGAACTTGCAGCATTAAGCGGCAGCAACCAGTATTCCGTATCGGACAAGATTATCCGTGGAGGTGTGAGAATCCAAAAGCGTGACCTTGAAACAAAAGACACAAAACCACAAGGCAGTGCAACATTGAAAGATACTACCTTTGAAATCATTTCCTTAAATGATAATGCGGTATTGGTAGATGGCAAATTATGCAACAAAAATGAAACAGTCAAGACAATCCATACAGGCGTTGACGGTATCGCTACGACTGACGCTGATACACTTCCTTACGGTCACTATAAAATTTCAGAATCCAAAAATCCGACAGGATATTTGACAACTGGTGCGGTTGACTGTGAGTTTGACATTGTGAATGACGGTGAAATCATGGATTTAACAGATGAAGCACATTCCATCTACAACCAGATTATCCGTGGGGATATCGAGGGTGTGAAAATTGGTGACGGTACTCACAAGCGACTTACGAATGTTCCCTTTAGGATCACAAGCAAGACGACTGGTGAGAGCCATATCATTGTTACGGACGCAAACGGTCAATTCTCCACTTCTTCTGACTGGGTATCTCATAAACAGAATACCAACGCCGGAAAGACCAGTGAGGACGGTATCTGGTTTGGTACTTCCACACCAGACGACAGCAAAGGTGCATTGCTTTACGATACTTACACAATCGAAGAATTACGCTGCGATTCCAACAAAGGAATGACGCTGATTCCGGCGTTTGATGTAGTGGTGTCAAGAAATAAAGTAGTCGTGGACTTGGGTACACTCACAGATGAATATGAACCAGAAATCATTATCCATACGACTGCCACAGATAAGGTGACAGGTGGAAAATCAATCGTTGCCGGAAAGAGCGTGACTATCGTTGATACCGTCACTTTAGATGGTCTGACAAAAGGCACAAAATATCAGTTGAAAGGCTGGCAGATGGTGAAGTCTGAAAATGCACAGCTTTTGATTGACGGTGAACCTGTGGAAAATGATTACACATTCACTGCGAAAAAATCAGAAATGGAAGTTGAGGTTTCCTATACGTTCAATGCTTCTGCTCTTGGTGGCAAAGACCTTGTGACATTCGAGGAATTGTACGATTTATCCAATCCAGACGAGCCTACAAAGGTGGCAGAACATAAAGATATTGAGGACGAGGGGCAAACAGTGACGATTACGGAACGTATCATCACTATACACACAACCGCTACTGATAAGGCGACAGGTGAAAAGACGATTGAAGCAGACGACAAAGTAACTATCGTTGATACGGTCACTTTAGATGGTCTTGAAAAAGGCGTGAAATACACTCTTAAAGGTTGGGAAATGGTGAAGTCTGAAAATGCTGAACTTCTAATGAATGGCAAGCGTGTAGAAAATGACCTTACTTTTACTGCCGAGGATTCTAAAATGGAGGTTCAGATTGAATTTACATTCAATGCTTCGGAGCTTGGCGGCAAAGAGCTTGTGACATTTGAAGAATTATATGACGTAACCAATCCAGACGAGCCTATCAAGGTAGCTGAACATAAGGACATCAAGGACAAGGGGCAGACTGTGACGGTCAAGGAAAACCTGGAATCCCCTACGGCACCAGAAGAACCTAGCACACCAACAAAGACAAGCGATTCACCAAAAACAGGTGACAACACACCATTTGTCGCATTGTTCGCCATGATGGGAATTTCCGCTGCTGGTTTTATCTTTGCCGGATATAAGAGATTCCGCAGAGTAAAGAAGTCTAAATAATACAGGAGGTATCGGTTTATGAAAGCAACTCCCCGTTCACCTCCCATCATAAAAAAAGTCAGTCCGTGGCTGGCAACTCAACTAAATTCTGCTTGATTAACATTTATCTTTCTGAATGGGGATTGTCAAGGGTGCGGCAGCACAACGCTTGCCCTTGATAATTCACAGGCAGACAGATATTATTCCGATAGCAGAATGACACAATCAATCATTAAAAATATAGAAAGAAAAGAGGTAAACAATTTATGGAATTAAAACACGTTATCCCAAATATGGAAAAAACATTCGGAACTTTAGAATTTGCTGGTGAGAATAAGGTGGAACAGCGTAGGATCAACGGACGTATGACGGTCGTTTCCCGTAGCTTCAACCTTTATTCGGACGTACAGAGAGCAGATGATATTATCGTGGTGCTGCCTGCTTCTGCTGGTGAGAAGAACTTTGAATCAGAGGAAAAGGTAAAACTTATCAATCCAAAAATCACTGCAGAGGGTTATAAAATCGGTACAAGAGGATTCACAAATTATATCTTATCGGCTGACGATATGGTGAAAGCATAAGGAGGTATTGAGTATATGAGATTAGCAAACGGAATCATTATTGACAAGGAAAAGACTTTCGGAGTATTGAAATTCTCCGCATTAAGACGAGAGGTACATATCCAGAATGAGGACGGTACGGTTTCTGAAGAAATCAAAGAACGTACCTACGATTTGAAGTGCAAAGAACAAGGACGTATGATACAGGTAAGTATTCCGGCTTCTGTTCCGTTAAAGGAATTTGACTACAATGCAGAGGTGGAAATCATCAATCCTGTGGCTGATACGGTGGCAACCGCTACGTTTCAAGGTGCAGACGTTGACTGGTATATCAAGGCAGATGATATTGTCTTGAAGAATAAGCATTCTGTGTCAAACACTATGACAAATCCATCACAAACAGTAACAAAAATAAATAAGCAATAATTGCTTCATCTGCAAAATGATATTATAATTATTGGCATATAGATAAATCGATGGAAAGGAATTAGTACAAATGTTAAGAAAAAATATTCTTATATTCATAAAAAGAAATACGCTTATTTCTGCATTTTTTATAATATCTATAGTCATCATTACTTCATATTATTTAACACTGGATTTGCCCGAACTGTTTAGAGGAGCCGAACAATGGTTTAATCTTTTATTTCAATTATCTGTTGGATATATAATAAATTTTATGTTTTATATCACACAAGTTTATGTTCCTAACAATAAGAGGGATTCTATTGCTAGAAGAAATGTTTCTATGCGATTAAAACAAATTATAAAAAATATGCGAAACAGTCTATCTTCGCTTGCAGAAATTTATTTAGATGGTCATACAGGTACTGATTATACTGCTGAAGAATTGTCTAGTTTGTTACAGTTACGATTTTCAGATAAAGTGAAAGTTTTAAATGCAAATAGGACTACTCGAGAAAATATGGTTTATTTTTCTGTAAGAGAATGGCTTGGAGAGTGTATTCGTAAAACCGAAGATGAAATTGATAAACTTTACAAATATTATCCCACAGATATTTCTGTAGAACTTATGAAAGTTCTTGAAGATATCTTAAATTCCACTTATCATTCCATGATGAAAAGATTATTGGTTGTTCCAAATGATGTTGATTTTAGTCAATGTAATAATAATTTTTTTGCAGAGTATTATAAATTGATATGTGAATTAGAAAAAATTAATCAAAAGGAGTATTTTTCCGAATAAATAAATGTTAGAGCAGTAAATTCTATGGAGTTTGCTGCTTTTTATGCTTAAAAGGAGGAACTATGAGATTACAAACATACAGAGGATATCGTATCAGAGCCAGTGATAAATCACTGGTTTTTCGTTTCTCGGCTGGTTTGCTGCTTCTATTATTCCTTGCGGTGGTTATGCTGCTGAACCTAAAGTCAATCATCACTACGGATTGGAAAGCAATCTCACTTTTTGAAGATGGCAGCGTCTACTTGCCGATTACACCATATAGGATAGTGACTATCATTGTGGCGACTCTGGTCTGTGTGTTGTCTGCCCTTTTCTACCGCAGATTCCAGTATGACAGAGTGAAACAGCTTTTTCACCGTCAAAAGCTGGCACGCATGATTTTAGAGAATGGCTGGTATGAATCAGAATCCACACAGGACAGCGGATTTTTTAAGGACTTGCCAGCGTCCGGCAAGAAAGAGAAAATCAACTACTTTCCAAAACTGTATTACCGTATGGAACATGGTCTATTGTATATCCGTACAGAAATTACATTAGGGAAATATCAAGACCAACTTTTACACTTGGAAAAGAAGCTGGAAACAGGATTGTACTGTGAGCTGGTGTCAAAAGAGCTACATGATTCCTATGTGGAGTATGTCTTACTTTATGACACTATCGCTAATAGAATCACTATCAATGAGGTACAGGCTGAACATGGCAGTTTACGTCTGATGAAAAATGTCTGGTGGGAGTATGACAAGCTCCCTCATATGCTGATTGCTGGCGGTACTGGTGGAGGAAAGACGTATTTTATTCTCACACTCATTGAAGCTATGCTCCGCAGCAATGCAGTCATGTATATTTTAGACCCAAAGAACGCTGACCTTGCGGATTTATCCGTTGTCATGCCGGAAGTCTGGTACAAGAAAGACGATATAACCGCCTGTATTGACAGGTTCTATGACGGTATGATGGCAAGAAGTGAAGCAATGAAGCTCATGGAGAATTACAGGACAGGTGAAAACTATGCCTATTTAGGACTATCGCCCCACTTCCTTATTTTTGATGAATATGTGGCGTTCATGGAAATGCTCACCACAAAGGAGAATGCTGCTGTCCTTAACAAGCTGAAACAGATAGTCATGCTCGGACGACAGGCAGGATATTTTCTCATTCTCGCCTGTCAGCGTCCAGACGCAAAGTATCTCGGTGATGGAATCCGTGACCAGTTCAATTTCCGTGTGGCTCTTGGGCGTATGTCGGAGCTTGGGTACAGTATGATGTTCGGTGAAGTAGACAAGGACTTTTTCTTGAAGCAGATTAAAGGGCGTGGCTATGTTGATACGGGAAACAGTGTCATATCCGAGTTTTACACTCCCCTTGTACCCAAAGGACATGACTTTTTAAAAGAGATAGGAGGATTGTCACAAAACAGGCAGGACGGACAGGCGGCGTGCGAAGCGAAAGACGCAGGTACGGACTAGCCTGTGTTGGGGTGGCGTAAGCCGCCCCAACCATCTGCCCCCGTTATCTAACAGGGGGGCACAAATTATCTGGAAACAGTCAATTACATATCAAAAAGTCCTTGAAAACAGAGGACTTTTCAAACATTCAAAGGAGTGTGACAAAATCGGTAACTGTCACATTCCTTTTTCGATTGGAGGGATTGAAACTGAATGATACCGATTGGATAAACGATTTTAAGGAAAAACGGACGCAATACGGCGTTTCCCAGAATCGTCTTGCGGTCATGGCTGGTATCAGTCGTGAGTATGTCAGCAGGATTGAATCTGGAAAAGTAGCCTTGACAGAAGAAATCAAGGGGAAATTCACGGACGCTCTGGAAAAGCTGAATCCAGAGAATCCGTTGGAAATGGTCTTGGATTACGTCAGAATCCGATTCCCCACACAGGACGTTCGGCACGTTGTTGAAGATATTCTGCAATTAAAGCTGGATGTAATGATACATGAGGACTACGGATTCTACTCCTATGCGGAATATTATGTGCTTGGTGATGTGTTCGTGCTAACATCACCTGATAAAGAGAAAGGCACACTGCTGGAGCTGAAAGGCAAAGGCTGTCGGCAGATGGAAAGTTATCTGCTGGCACAGCATAGGAGCTGGTATGACTTTCTCATGGACGCTCTGGTGGAAGGAGGTGTGATGAAACGTCTTGACCTTGCCATCAACGATATGGCAGGAATCTTGGATATTCCAGAGCTGACAGAGAAATGCAACCGTGAAGAATGTATTTCCGTATTCCGCAGCTTCAAGAGTTACCGCAGCGGTGAGCTGGTGAGAAGCAATGAACAGGACAGATACGGAATGGGAAATACGCTTTATATCGGTTCGCTCAAATCAGAGGTTTATTTCTGTATCTATGAAAAGGACTATGAGCAGTATGTGAAATACGATACTCCGATTGAAGATGCGAAAATCAAGAACCGTTTTGAAATCCGGCTGAAAAATGAGCGAGCCTATTATGCGGTGCGTGACCTGCTGACCTACCATGACGCAGAGCGTACCGCTTTTGACATTATCAACCGTTATATGCGGTTCGCTGACAAGGAGGTGGAGAAAAGACGCAGCGAATGGCAGACCAATGAGAAATGGGCGTACTTTATCGGCGCTGATCGTGGGCGTTTGAAATTGACGACCAAACCAGAGCCTTATACGCTCACTCGGACGCTGAACTGGATAAGCAGACAGGTAGCTCCCACTTGGAAAGTCTTACAGAAGATTGACAGTGCCAATGGCACAACTTATCTCAAAGACATTTTAGACCATGCGAAGCTCACCGAGCGTCATAAAAAGCTGATTGAACAGCAGACAACTTCCACAGAGGAAATGATTACAGAAACGGAGGAATGACAACATGAAGCATATCTTATTTGATTTATTCCTGTTCTCACTTGGAGCAGGTGCAGGTGTGGTGTTGATGTGTCTGGTACAGGCAGGAGCAGCCGCAGAAAGAGAAATTGAAATGATGGAAAGGAGCAGAAAATAATGAATTTCGGACAGAACATATACAACTGGTTTTTATCTAACGCACAGAGCTTGGTACTCATGGCAATCGCTGTTATCGGCGTGTATCTTGGATTCAAGCGTGAGTTTTCCAAACTTATCGGATTCTTGGTGATTGCTTTAATCGCTGTCGGCTTGGTGTTCAATGCTTCTGGCGTGAAAGACGTACTGTTGCAGTTATTCAATAAGATTATCGGGGCGTAATGCTCTGATAATCGGAAATGGAGGACAACATGAAAACAGATATTTTTGAGGATATGAAAGACTGTATCGGCTGCAATGATGTTTCCGACCTGCCTTACCGCAAGCGTGAAGTGTGGGAAGAAATCAAACGACAGCTACCGCTTAAATATCCTAAAGAACAGTTAGAAAAATTCTCTCATTATGTGTTCGGTGTAGATTATGCTGTTATAATGGGAATACTGGATATGATGAAAGGAAGTGACAGACCATGCAGGAAATGCGAATCTACCTGTTAAACAATACAAAACCGTATCGTGAGGGTGACGAAGAATATTCCGGTGCTTGGTTCAACTGCCCTGTGGACTTTGAGGAAGTCCGAGAAAAAATCGGCGTAGAACATGAAGAACAGATTGAGATTGCAGACTATGAGCTGCCCTTTGACTTACACAGTGATATGCCACTTTGGGAAATCAACGCCAACTGCCGCATGGTGCTGGAATTGGAGGGTACGCCTATCGGCAATGAAATGAAAGCCATTCAGCAGAAATGGTTTTCCAGCTTCGAGGAATTTATCGACCACAAGGACGAGATACGCTACTATGATGTGGGTGACGGTGCAGCTCTGGCAGAATACCTTATCCGTGAAGAATATGTTTTTGGTGAGATTCCTCACGAACTGTTGAAACATATCGACTATCACTCCTATGGTAGTGAGCTGGAAATGGACGACAGATACTTATTTACCACAAGCGGCGTATTCCGCTATCAGTAAAGGGGTGATGTGGTATCGAAGAAATGCGAATCTATATCGCCAATCTTGGGAAATACAACGAGGGTGAGCTTGTGGGTGCGTGGTTTACGCCGCCCGTTGATTATGACGAGATGGCAGAACGTATCGGCTTGAATGACAGATACGAAGAATACGCAATCCATGATTATGAGCTACCCTTTGAGATTGACGAGTACACACCCATTGAGGAAGTCAACCGCCTGTGTGAAATGGTGGAGGACTTACCAGAAGACATACAGGACGAATTATCGGAACTGCTAGGCTATTACAGTAGCTTGGAAGATTTGTGCGAACATGCAGACGATATTATCCATTATCCCGATTGTGACGATATGACAGACGTTGCCTATTACTTCATAGATGAATGTCAAAGTCTGGGTGAGATACCAGACAGAATCCGCAGTTACATAGACTATGAAGCCTACGGGCGTGACCTTGATTTAGAGGGGTGTTTTGTCGTCACCAATCATGGCGTGTTTGAATGTCCGTATTAACAATTACAACTGAATATTTTTTATCTGCCAGTGAAATGACACTGGTTATTTTTTTGCAGCAGCCTTGAAACATAGGCTGCTGTTTCCATTTTAGAACAGAAAGGAGCTGTGAAAATTGAAGAAAATCAAAAGCTATACAAGCATATGGAGCGTGGAAAAAGTCATTTATGCAATCAACGACTTTCAACTCCCGTTCCCGCTCACATTCAGTCAGATGGCTTGGTTCGTGGTGTCGCTGTTTGTGGTGATTCTCTTTGGGGAGCTACCGCCCTTTAACATGATTGACGGTGCATTTCTCAAATACTTTGGAATCCCTGTGGCGTTCACTTGGTTTGTATCGCAAAAGACCTTTGACGGAAAAAAGCCTTTTGGATTCCTAAAATCCTGTGTGAGCTTTTTCCTCCGACCAAAAGTGACCTATGCAGGAAAAGCTATCAAACTGAAAAATCAGAAATTCAATACAAGCGTGACCGCAGTTAGGAGTGTGATGTATGTTCCCGATTAAGTACATAGAAAACAATCTGGTGTTCAACCATGACGGTGAGTGCTTTGCCTACTATGAGCTGACACCTTACAATTATTCGTTCCTGTCACCAGAAGAAAAATACATGGTGCATGACAACTTCCGTCAGCTTATCGCCCAGAACCGTGACGGAAAAATCCATGCCCTACAGATTGCCACAGAGGACAGCCTGCGTGCAGTACAGGAGCGTTCCAAAAAGGGAATCACAGGCAGATTAAAAGAGATTGCCTGTAAAAAGGTAGATGAACAGACAGAAGCGTTGGTTGAGATGATTGGTGAAAATCAGATTGACTACCGCTTTTTTCTTGGCTTCAAGCTGCTGGTAAATGAGGAAGAAATCAGCTTCAAGGGTATGCGAAAATCAGCAGCTATGACCTTTGCGGATTTTATCTATGAAGTCAATCACAAGCTGATGGGTGACTTCGTTTCCATGAGTAATGATGAAATCAACCGTTTCCTAAAGATGGAAAAACTCTTGGAAAGCAAAATCTCACGCCGCTTTCAGTTCCGCAGACTAGATAAGAACGACTTCGGCTACCTCTTGGAACATATCTACGGGAATACCGGCGTTGCCTACAGTGATTACAGTTATGACCTCCCGATAAAAAAGTTAAAGCGTGAAACACTGGTGAAGCGATATGACCTTATCCGTCCGACACGCTGCATGATTGAAGAAAACCAGCGCTACCTAAAGATTGAGCGTGAAGATCAGACAACTTTTGTTGCCTACTTCACGATTAACAATATCGTGGGTGAGCTGGATTTTCCGTCAAGCGAGATATTTTATTATCAGCAACAGCAATTCACGTTCCCCGTTTCCACTTCTATGAATGTGGAAATCGTCACCAACAAAAAGGCTCTGACGACTGTTAGGAACAAAAAGAAAGAGCTGAAAGACTTGGATAATCATGCTTGGGAATCCAACAACGAAACGGGAAGTAACGTCATGGACGCTCTGGATTCGGTGAATGAACTGGAAACAAATTTAGACCAGTCCAAAGAATCCATGTATAAATTATCCTACGTTATCCGTGTGGCAGCTGACACTCTGGAAGAATTGAAACGCCGCTGTGATGAAGTCAAAGATTTCTATGATGATTTGAACGTCAAGCTGGTTCGCCCATTCGGTGATATGTTGGGGTTGCATGGTGAGTTTATCCCGTCCAGCAAAAGATATATCAATGATTATATCCAATACGTCACTTCGGACTTTCTCGCCGGACTTGGCTTCGGTGCGACACAGCAGCTTGGGGAAACGGACGGTATCTATATCGGCTATAACCTTGATACAGGAAAGAACGTCTATATAAAACCTAGCCTTGCAGCACAGGGCGTAAAAGGTTCTGTGACAAATGCTCTTGCGGCTGCTTTTCTCGGTTCGCTCGGTGGTGGGAAGTCTTTCTGTAACAACCTTATCATCTATTATGCGGTGCTGTTTGGAGGAAAAGCGGTCATTGTAGACCCAAAATCAGAGCGTGGTAACTGGCAGGAAACGATACCCGACATTGCACAGGAAATCAAGATAGTTAATCTCACCAGTGAGGACAAAAACAGAGGACTTCTTGACCCGTATGTGATTATGAAGCGAACAAAGGACGCTGAAAGTCTGGCAATCGACATTCTGACATTCCTTACAGGTATTTCGTCCCGTGACGGTGAGAAGTTCCCTGTATTAAGGCGTGCAATCCGTTCCGTGACACAGAGCAAAAAACGAGGACTGCTCCGTGTCATTGATAAATTAAGGAAAGACGGTTCTCCTGTGGCAGAAAATATCGCAGACCATATCGAGAGCATGACCGATTATGACTTTGCACACCTTTTATTCTCGGACGGTGATGTGGAGCAGTCCATCAGTTTAAACAGGCAGCTCAACATCATACAGGTGGCAGACCTTGTGTTGCCGGATAAGGACACGAAGTTTGAAGAATACACCACAATGGAATTATTGTCCGTGGCTATGCTGATTGTCATTAGTACCTTTGCCCTTGATTTTATCCATTCCGACAGGAGCATTTTTAAGATGGTGGACTTGGACGAGGCGTGGACGTTCCTACAGGTGGCACAGGGGAAAGCATTGTCTAACAAGCTGATTCGTGCTGGACGCTCCATGAACGCTGCTGTTTACTTCGTTACACAAAACTCTGGTGATGTGGACGATGAAAAGATGAAGAACAATATCGGCTTAAAGTTTGCGTTCCGTTCTACAGACATAAAGGAAATCAAGAATACTCTTGAATTTTTCGGTGTGGATAAGGAGGACGAGGGCAACCAGAAACGACTTAGGGATTTGGAAAACGGACAATGCCTGTTTCAAGATTTGTATGGGCGTGTGGGCGTTATCCAGATTCACCCTGTATTCTCTGACCTGTTCCATGCCTTTGATACCAGACCGCCAGTGCAGACGGAAGAAATGAGGTGAAGCCTATGGATAAGAGAAAAATAGTCCGTTATCTGCTTATCACGCTTTCGGTGATTCTCGGTGTGCTGGTATTTTTATCTATCACGGGTACGGTAGCTCATGCGGCTGGTCTGGTAGACAATACGGTGAGTGACGCTAACACCTATTCCAAATATCCGCTGGAAAACTACCAGCTTGATTTCTATGTGGATTCAAGTTGGGATTGGCTGCCGTGGAACTGGCTTGACGGTATCGGCAAAAGTATTCAGTACGGACTATATGCCATCACAAACTTTGCCTGGACGGTGAGCTTATACATTTCCAATGCGACGGGATATGTGGTACAGGAAGCCTACAAGCTGGACTTTATCTCTGATACCGCAAGCTCTATCGGAAAGAACATTCAGACGTTGGCTGGTATCACTTCCAGCGGTTTTTCCAGTGAGGGATTTTATGTGGGATTTCTGCTTATCCTTATTCTGGTAATGGGTATCTATGTGGCATACACAGGACTTATCAAGAGGGAAACCACAAAAGCAGTTCATGCGGTGATTAACTTCCTTGTGGTGTTTATCCTGTCAGCTTCTTTTATTGCATACGCCCCCAATTATATCAGCAAAATCAATGACTTTTCCGCAGATATAAGCAGCTCGGCATTATCGCTCGGTACAAAAATCGTGCTGCCCGATTCCAACAGCAAAGGAAAAGACAGCGTAGATTTAATAAGAGACAGCCTGTTTTCCATACAGGTGAAACAACCGTGGCTGCTTTTACAGTACGGGGAATCGGATATAGAAACGCTCGGTTCTGACCGTGTGGAAAGCCTGTTATCGGAAAGTCCAGACACGGACGACAGAGAGGACGTTGTGATTGAGGAAATCGAGGATAAGGACAATGACCATTTGAGCGTCACAAAGACCATGACCCGTTTAGGTATGGTAGTGTTCCTGTTTATCTTCAATATTGGTATCTCGGCATTTGTCTTTCTGCTTACCGGCATGATGATTTTCTCGCAGGTGCTATTCATCATTTACGCCATGTTCCTGCCGATTAGTTTTATCCTCTCCATGATACCGACTTATGAGGGCATGGCAAAAAAGGCTCTTACGAAGCTGTTCAATACCATTATGATGAGAGCCGGAATCACACTGATTATTACCACAGCCTTTAGTATCTCGACTATGTTTTATTCCATTTCCTCCGGCTATCCGTTTTTCATGGTGGCATTTCTACAGATAGTCACCTTTGCCGGAATCTATTTTAAATTAGGTGACTTGATGGCAATGTTCAGCCTGCAATCTTCCGATACACAGCAAGTCAGCAGACGAATCATGCGACACCCGTATATGTTCCTCAACCGCAGGGCAAGACGCTTGGAGCGTAAAATCGGTAGGACAATGGCGGCTGGTGCTGCTGGCGGTGTAGCTGGTGCTGCGGCGGCTTCTGCTTCTACGAAAAAGGCAGACAATACCAAACAGACAGGTAATACGCATACCAGAGCAAATCACAATACTTCTGCTTCTTCCAGTGGAGGTAACAGCAAGCCGCCAGCTCTGCCGGATTCCAAATCACAGAAGCCGCTTGCATTGCCGGATAAGAAAAGTCAGACGGATTCCTCACAGACCGTACATAGTTCACAGAGCAATACGCAGGAATCACAGTCTACCTCAAAGCGTGGAATCGTGGATAAAAAATCGGTATCGAAACAGCCGCAGTCAGAGAAACAGAATCCACAGCGTCCGAGTGTGGATAAGGAACAGGACAAGCTGGAATCAAAGGATAAAGAGCGACAGGTCACCGGATCAGCGACAAAGAGAGCTGCCCCGGTGCATGAGCGACCAGCCACAACGCCTGTTCCTGTAAAATCGGATTCACAGGCGGCAGCTTCAAAACCAGAGCAGAAAGTCAAAGAGCGTCCTGTCACAGTGACAAAGGAGCAGCCGCAATCAAGCAAGAGTAAAGAGCCTGTGACAAAATCACAGGAGAATGTAAGAACACAGGTTGTCAGAGAATCCCGTCCGGCAGATAAACAGACTTCATCAGCAGTAAATAAACATTCACAAGCTACCACAGATATTTCAAGGCAAACGGTACAACGTCAGAAGCAGACAAAGACGGTTCAGAAAAAGACCACAAATCAATCAACAATGAAGAAATCTACAAGTAAGAAAGGCGGCAAGAAATGAAGTTAAGGCATTTTGCTGTGTTCGGTGGGATTTTCACAGTGATTATCTGTCTGCTTCTGTTCCTGTTTATCGTGACCGCAGATGATGAAGAAAGCGGCTCTTCCAGCTTGGATTTTTCTGGACTGAACCTGTCAGCAGAAGTCTTGAAACATCAGCCTACGGTAGAAAAATACGCAAAGGAATACGGGATTTCTGACTATGTGAATTACCTGCTTGCGATTATGCAGGTGGAATCCGGCGGCACTGGCACGACAGACGTTATGCAAGCCAGTGAATCACTTGGTCTACCGCTTAATTCCTTGTCTGTGGAGGATTCCATCAAACAAGGGTGTAAATACTTCTCGGAGCTTTTGAAATCCGCAGAAGCGAAAGGCTGTGACATCAACACAGTGGTACAGTCCTATAACTATGGCGGCGGCTTCATTGATTACGTTTCCAGTCATGGGAAAAAGTACACCTTTGAGCTGGCGGTCAGTTTCGCAAAGGACAAGTCCGGCGGTGTCAAAGTCACCTATAAGAATGAGATTGCCATAAAAGAAAATGGCGGCTGGCGTTACAGGTACGGGAATATGTTCTATGTAAAATTAGTCAGCCAGTATTTGGCTGTGCCTAGTTTCAGTGACGCTACCGCACAGGCAATCTTCAATGAAGCGTTGAAGTATCAAGGCTGGAAGTATGTGTATGGCGGCAGCAATCCCAACACTTCTTTTGACTGTTCGGGATTGGTTCAGTGGTGCTACGGAAAGGCTGGTATCAGCTTACCCCGTACCGCACAGGCACAGTATGACGCTACGCAGCACATACCGCTGTCACAGGCAAAAGCTGGTGATTTGGTATTCTTCCACTCAACCTATAACGCTGGAACATACGTCACTCATGTAGGAATCTATGCTGGAAACAACAGAATGTATCATGCTGGCGACCCTATCGGATATGCAGATTTAACAAGCTCGTACTGGCAGCAACACTTGATTGGTGCCGGACGAGTGAAAACCAATTAGAAAGGAATGGTGCTATGCTATTTAAGAAAAAGGATAAGGAATCAAAACCAAAAAAGGAAAAGAAAGTGCCTGTGATGAAAGTTGGCACGCATAAGAAAACCGTGATTGCCTTATGGCTGGTGCTGATTGCCAGTGTCAGCTTTGGGGTGTATAAGAATTTCACCGCCATTGATATGCACACGGTACATGAGAAAGAAGTCATTGAGCAGCGTATTGTTGATACCAACAAGATAGAGAATTTCGTCAAGGCATTTGCGAAGTCCTACTATTCTTGGAGCAACACGCAGGAATCCATTGAGAAACGAACCGCAGCCATCAACCAATATCTGACAAAGAGCTTACAGGATTTGAATGTTGATACCGTCCGTATGGATATACCTACAAGCTCTACGGTAACAGACGTTGAGATTTGGGAGGTTGAAGCGGCTGGAATGAACGACTTTACCGTTGTCTACTCGGTAGACCAAACGGTAACGGAGGGAGAAACTACTATCGGCTACACTTCCGCTTATATGGTGGTAGTTCATGTAGATGGTGACGGAAATCTGGTTATTACACAGAATCCGACCATCAGCAGCATACCAACAAAATCCGGCTATGAACCAAAAACAAAAGAATCGGACGGAACAGTGGACGCTGCCACTACGGAGGAAGTTACAGAGTTCTTGGAAACATTCTTCAAGCTATACCCTACCGCAACAGAAAAGGAGCTTGCCTACTATGTATCAGGGAATGTGCTGGAACCTGTGAATTGTGAGTATGTGTTCTCGGAGCTGGTAAATCCTATCTTTACACAAGATGGTGAACAGGTGAAAGTGTCCGTATCAGTGAAATATCTCGACCAGAGGACAAAGGCAACACAGATTTCACAGTTTGATTTGACACTGGAAAAAGATAGTAACTGGAAGATTGTAAAATAATGAAGATGGGGAATGGACATTAAAAACCGTTCCCCTTTAATCATTTTCATTCACGTTTAATTTTTTTAACTGCTATTGCTTATTGTGCTACAAAAAATGCCATTCTTAATTTGGAAGATTAGTTCCAGAAAAATCAGAAAGAATATTGACATATAAGTGATGCGTGTATATAATGTGCATGTATAAACATCACACTAAAGGAGGAAAGATATTTGAAGATAGTAATATCTAATACATCTGAAAATCCTCTTTACCAGCAAATCAAAGACCAAATAAAAGACGCTATCTTAAGAGAGGAATTAGTGGAGGGCGACGCCCTTCCGTCTATCCGTTCCTTTGCAAATGATTTAAAAGTCAGCGTCCTAACAATACGGAGGGTATATGATGAATTGGAAAAAGAGGGATTTATTACAAGTCAAGTCGGTATCGGGACTTTTGTTTCTACAAGTAATATTGAATTATTAAGGGAGTCCAAACGGCGACTTGTAGAGAAAAAAATGCTTGATATGATACAGACAGCTAAATCACTAAATATCAGCAAAGAGGAATTAAATGCCATGATGGACATTCTATACGAGGAGGAAAACTGAATGGACAATATTTTAGAAGTATCTGGAATCAATAAAAGTTACGATGATTTTTCCTTGAAGGACATCTCATTCTATTTACCAGAGGGATGTATCACTGGATTTGTGGGAATTAACGGGGCAGGTAAGACAACCACTCTACGAAGTATTTTAGGGCTTACCAACAATGTGTCGGGGAAAATAAATTTTTTTGGTATGGACATAAAGGGAAATGAAAGCGAAATAAAAGACCGTATCGGTATTGTGCTTGATGATGGTTGTTTTTATGATGAATTAACCATTTCAGAAATGAAAAGCATCATAGCACCTGCCTATAAAAACTGGTGTGAACAAGATTTTATTGATTACTTAGAACGTTTCGAGCTTAACCCAAAGCAAAAAATCAATACACTGTCGAAAGGTATGCGTATGAAATATGCTTTGGCATTAGCTCTTTCACATAAAGCGGAGCTACTTATTATGGACGAACCGACAAGCGGACTTGACCCACTGGTACGAAGCCAGCTTTTGGATATATTAAAAGATTATATGAACAAAGATGGAAAAGGTGTATTTTTTTCTACGCATATTACCTCTGATTTAGACAAAATTGCAGATATGCTGATTATGATTGATAGTGGGCAGATTGTTTTTCAAGAAGAAAAAGACCAGTTGCTTGACAGCTATCGAATTATAAAAGGAAGTGCAGAGAAACTGAATTCAGATACACGAAAGATGTTTCTTTGCACAGAAGAAAGTGCATTTAATTTTACGGGAATTACAAAACAGGCTTCTGTTGTTATGGAATGTATGCAGGATGTTCTTATAGAACGACCAACGATTGAAGACATTATGCTTGCGAATGTGGAAAGGAGAAAAAAGAATGTTATTTAGCTTAGTAAAAAAAGATTTTCTAATTGTAAAGAAATATGTGGGTATTATGCTTATTGTATCCTTTTTAATTCCGCCTATTATGCTTTGGCGTACACCTGAAGCGGCTGGAGCTATGGGTTTCACACTTACTATTATTTTCAGTATTTTCATGTTGACACAATATGTTTCCTTAAAGGAACATCAATATCCGAAAGCCGCTACTCTGCTTTGTGCAACGCCATATCCCCGTAGGCTGATTGTACTTTCAAAATATTTATTTTGTCTGGTTATTTATGCGGTATGCTGTTTGATTTTTGGGATTGACACACTTCTTTTCCCAAAACTTGGAACGTTTGATATTAGGATGGCGGTTATCATTTTTTTTACGGTCACTGTATTTTTATCTGTTTATTTTCCTGCTTTATATAAACTGGGATATGAAAAAACAAAATTTTTCTTTGTCTTAGTTATTATGGCATCCCCTATTTTGTTTGCAGCTCTGTTTAAACCAGAAAATAAGATGAAGTTTGATTTCTTAAATACGGTTTCCACAACAATGCTCATTATTTTTGGTATTGTAATTAGTCTTATCATTTTTTCAATATCCGCTATTCTGTCAATTAAGTTTTTTGAAAAGAGCGATTTGGCATAGGAGGTATCGTATGGAACATGATGTAATTATTTTGTATTTGATAGCAGGAGTATCGTTTACTTTCGCCTTGTTTAATTGTATTTTGTTTGCCTTGAAACATGGAAAGACAATGAAAACAGATGGAATGATTGTTTCAATAAAGTCTACAAACCCGACAAACGAAAAATGGCGTAATGCAAAACTGGCAGAGGTTTCCTATCTGGTAAATGGCAAGCGGATTGTGTCAAAAAATCGCATACAGGTTTCTCTTACCTCCGAGATAGGAACGCATATTCCTATCCGATATGACCGAAACCAGCCAGACAAAATATACAGTTATTCAGTAAAACGAATTATTATAGGATTTTTAATTGGTGTAGGTAGCATACTTATAGCTGCGTTTATGCAAATTCATTAGAGAAAGGGGATATAGGATATGCCACATTTTCCAGAATGGTTTATAGTCATTTGTGTGTTGTTCCCTATTGCCAATTTGATTTATAAGGCATGGAAAAACAGAAAGAAATAGCAAAGTGGAGGTAATGATGAAAAAAACGGAATGGATACGCTGCCCTGTTTGTGGCAACAAAACCCGTGACAGAATTAGAGAAGATACGGTTTTAAAAAATTACCCGCTCTATTGTCCGAAATGTAAACAGGAAACCTTAATAGAAGCCAAAAATCTACAAATAATAGTAATCAAAGAGCCAGACGCACAGACGCAGAGCCGATAACACCGAGAATAGTTTTATCTTGGGTTATCGGCTTATTTTATTGGAAAGCTAAAAAGCATAGGATTACTCCTCCACTTCCTTAGACTTGATGATTCCGTCAATAACGCTTTCCATGATAACTAAATCTTTGTCGGACAGGTTATCAAGCTGCTTTTCCAACTGTATTCTTCTGGAGCTTTTCACCAGATCAGAAGCAGGCAGGAAAAAAGCGTCTGTTGATACATTCAATAAATGAACAAGGTCATAAAATACTTGTAAACTTGGGTGCTGCCCTTTGTTTTCAATATTCGTCAAATAGCGTGGGTCAATCTCAATCATTGCTCCCACTTGTTCACGGGTAAGACCTTGTTTCATGCGAGCTTCTTTGATTGCAAGACCAAAGGCTCTAAAATCATACTTATCTTCTTTTTTACGCATATGTAATCACCTCACTACATTTTACTGTTCCTGTTGATTTTCTAACAGGTATAGAAAAACGTATAGTAAGGTTTACCAGTTCCTATTATGCGTAAATCAATTAAAAAGTGCTGCATAGCGGCAAATAAAAAAACCGCTATCAACAGTACCGTTTTTGCGTGTCACAAAATACCTTTTTCCAGATGGCGGTTGAAAAGCCGCCTTTTTCTTTTCCCATCAATAGAAAAACAACATAATGGTTTTGGGTTAGCGGCTTTGGGAGGTAGCCGCATTGAAAGACCTGTATAATCGACAATTTTCAATATATCCGTTATTGTCAAAAAAATCCTAGCTTTCACAGCGGCACAATATACCCTTGAATATGGTTTTTCACGTTACATAACAGGAACAATTTTAAAAGCACAAGAACAGCATTTCTTATATGCCCTTGTGCTTTTTTGCTACTTTAAAAAATTTTTTGATTTTTTTCTGATTCGGGTTACAAATCGCCCCTCCGTGTTGAGTGTTAGTGCGGAAAGAGGTAAAAAGCCTTTTCGCTTTAGCAACTTCAACTTGAAAGGAGGTGAGATTATGAAACCTTCTTCATTTGAGAACGCTATAAGACTTCAATTTGACTGTCTGGCTCGTAAGGTGATTGGCAGAACTGTAAAGAACTACAACAAAGAACTTGCCAGACGTGCAAAGCATGAAATATCTTTCTGTGAAATACCAGAGCTGGAATTAAACCAGTTGGGTGTATCGGACGAATACCCGATTGAATTTACTTCCTTTGATGTGTTTGGTACAGAAGTTCGTGTCTATGATGAGAAATTATGTGAAGCAATCAAAAAATTAAGCGAAAGACGACGCAATGTTGTGTTGATGTTCTATTTTCTGGAATTACCAGACGCAGAAATCGCAGAGATTTTGGATATTTCCAGAAACTCTGTTTATAGAAACAGAATGTGTTCACTAAAGCTCATTAGAGATATGTATGAGGAGGAATTATAACATGATGAAGTCTACAAAAAAGTGTCCTCTATTCTCCACAATCAGTTTAGCTGCTGATGGCGACGAAGTGGCAATAGAGAAAATATTAAATCACTATGACGCTTACATATCAAAAGCAAGTTTACGCCCGTTCTATGATGAACACGGAAATATGTATATTGTGGTCGACATGGAACTGAAAGGCAGAATCAGAGCTGCTCTTATTAAAGCAATTCTAGGTTTTAAAGTCAGAGTGAAATAAGCGAATATATACGGAGTGTTCTATCACCTCATTCCAGCTCCGTTTTACAAGTGTTCTTTGAAAAATGAATAAAGTAATCAGATACGTTTGATATACGGTGAGCCGACGGACTGGAACGCCATGACCCACGAAAGGAGGAATAAAGAAGCGAGCGACCATGCCAGTGATCCGTAAGCGACTGTTGGAAAAGTTGCTGCCATGACCTGTATATCAGAATAATGATACACCCGTATGACACGGTTCACCCATCAGAATGGGAATGGTGAAATTCCAGTGGAGCTTTCCAAAGCCATCTGATTACTTCTTATTTATAGACAAATTCTTTCATAATGTACAAGCATTTTTGCATACTTTGTAAATATATTGTAGTGAGGTGGTTCAATGGCAAATGACGCAAAGGTAGTTTGCAAGAATGTTTTTAAAAATTGTGATAGAGCGGCGTTTACAAAAGCATTTACTCTAAAATGGATAGAGTTGATAAATCAATATGAAAAAAATAAAGGAAAGGCAACTCCTGCCAGATGATAGACAAACTATCCTACGAGATGTTATAATAACATTATGTAGAGATAGTTTGTTTCGTCTTCTCTAAAAGGAGAACGAAGCATGATAGAATCAAAATCAAGAGTTGCTATTTATTGCCGCTTATCAGAGGAAGATAGAAACAAACAATCAGAAACAGACGACAGTAACAGTATTCAGAATCAAAAGTCAATGTTACTTCAATACTCATTAGAGCATGGTTGGGAAGTCTACAACATATACAGTGATGATGATTACACTGGTTCTGACAGACGACGACCAGAATTTAACAGGTTGTTGGAGGACGCAAAGAATCGTAAATTTGATATTGTCCTTTGTAAGACACAATCCAGATTTACCAGAGAACTAGAATTAGTGGAAAAATATATCCACGGTCTTTTCCCTATTTGGGGTATTCGTTTCATCAGCATTGTTGATAATGCAGATACCGCTAATAAAGGAAATAAGAAATCAAGACAGATAAATGGTCTGGTGAATGAGTGGTACTTAGAGGATATGTCAGAAAACATTAAAAGCGTTCTCACTGACAGAAGAAAGAACGGACACCATATCGGTGCTTTTGCCCTGTATGGTTACAAAAAAGACCCTGACGTAAAAGGGCATTTGATTATTGATGAAGAAGCTGCGGAAGTTGTCAGAGAAGTTTTTACACTGTTTTCACAGGGATATGGAAAGACCGCCATTGCCCGTATGCTGAATGACAGAGGAATACCAAACCCTACGGAATACAAACGACTTCATGGTTTGCGTTACAAGCAGCCTAAAACGAAAAACAGTACCCTATGGAAATATTTTGCCATATCAGATATGTTGGTGAATGAAATCTATATCGGGAATATGGTTCAAGGGAAATATGGCAGCGTTTCTTATAAGACAAAGCAAAACAAACCCAGACCAAAAGACGAGTGGTACAGAGTTGAGGGTACACATGAGCCGATTATTGACCGTGAGTTATGGGATAGGGTTCAAGCATTGGTAGCTCAAAAGGCAAAACCTTTCACAGTTGGCACAATCGGCTTATTTGCCAGAAAAGCTCGCTGTATGAATTGTGGTTATACAATGCGTTCATCAAAGAATCGTGGTAAGCATTATTTACAATGTTCTAACCGCCATGTAGCAAAGGACGCTTGTATAGGTTCTTTCATTTCAGTAGACAAATTGGAAAAAGCTGTGATTGATGAACTTAATAAGTTATCCGCAGAATATCTGGATAAAGATGAGCTTGAACAAAATGTGCAATTCAATAATGACTTGCGAGGTCAAAAAGAAGCTTTGGAAACGGAGATTGCTGCTTATCAAAAAAAGATTGCGGAATACACAAAAGGAATCCGTGAACTATATTTAGATAAGGTAAAGGGTATTCTTTCCGAACTTGATTACTTGGATTTATCTAAAGATTTCTCAACACAAAAAGAAAGGCTCGAAAAACTGGTAATTGATACGCAGAAACAGCTTGATGTTATTGAAAGAAAAATGCTGATTGGCGATAACAGACGACAGTTAATCGAGCAATATACAAATCTTGAACACTTAGACAGGGAAACGGTTGAAAAGCTGATTGATTATGTATTGGTCGGTAAGAAAGACCCTGTAACTAAGGAAGTACCTATTGAGATACATTGGAATTTCTAAAGTTCTCATATCTGGCAGCTAGTATGCCAGATTATTGGGAACTATCTTTTAAAACCTCAATGTTGTCTTTACACAATCGTACCATCCGCAGCCATATCTTCGCTTAAATCGGTGATGGGATCACCTTTGGACTGGAAAGTAGTGGCGCTCCAAGGAACACCGCCGGCAGACTGTGGCCAGAGTGCAAGCGTATGATCTACATAATATTTATCAAAACCGGATTTTTCTAATTCTTCCATTGTCATATTTTTTGTAAGTTGATAAACAATAGCACAGACGATTTCTAAGTGAGCCAGTTCTTGCGCCCATAAATGTTGTCGCTAATGAAAAAGCCCCTAAATA
>NZ_QUKZ01000004.1:246498-252115 GCF_003481355.1 Dorea sp. OM07-5
GTTCTTGCGCCCATAAATGTTGTCGCTAATGAAAAAGCCCCTAAATACGCGGGATTCGGGGCTTTAAATTCAGTGTAAAAGTAGGATTATCCTTATCTCCCTTACGATTTCGCTTCGTTTTCGTGTATTCGACACTTTCCAGGAGCATTTTCAGAGCTTTGTTCCGGTCCTGGACGGATAAGTCCCAGTAGCAGGAGAGAAGTTCCTTGCAGGAAGGGATGAAGTTCTCTATGTTTGCTATTTTCTCTTTTTCATATTTCAGATCTTTTTTTAGAATTTCTATGTGTTCTTCCGATTCTTTGATACGTTTCTGTAATTCGTGGGAACGTTCCAGAAAGATCTCGGTGGTGTAGACTCCCTGTTCCAACAGATCGTATAAGTTTCCATTTTGTTTTAGTAATAAATCGTGGTTGCTGACAGCGGAAGAGAGAAGCTGTTCTTTTTCCGGAACTTTGTTCTCAACTTCCAGAGTCGGATCTAACTGGTAGCCAGCTACCCAGTCGGATAGTGCCTGTATGAGTTCACGCTCTACCAGCTCAAGCGTTGAGCCGATGGTGGGACAGCCTCTGGTGTTACACATTAAAACGTCATACGGACATCTTCCGGAAGAGCCGTCCCTGGAAGCCGGTCTTCTCTGCATTTTCTTTCCGCAGCAGGAGCAGACCAGAATCCCGGCAAGAGGATTCTTTATGCCGTAAGACTCCGGCAACTTGTGAGAGTTCCTGGCGAGATACTCCTGCGCTTCCAGAAATACATCATGATCAATCAATCGTGGCTGCAGCCCCGGAGCAGTAAAATCATAATCACTGTGAGGACGTACTTTGCTGACGGAGCCATTCTGGACTTGCTTTACAACCTTTCTTCGCCCAATGCCGACTCGCTGATCATTGACAATGTTCCTTAAGATTCCCATGACGCTGCATTCCAGCCAGGTATCTCCGTTCCTTGGCTTGATTCCCCGGTTGTCCAGATATCTGCAGATGTGGGTAATTCCGATGCGATCGGGACCGGTATAGAGCCGGAAGATAAGTTTCACGACCGGAGCTTCGTCTGGATCCGGAGCGAGAACCCATCCACGCCCACGTTCGAGCTTCACGCGCTGCCAGCCGTAGGGTGCCTGATTGAACGGCCATTTTCCTTCCTTCACGGCAGCAGTCACACCGGCGCGCATCCGGCGGCGGATTGTCTTGTATTCCCTCCGGCTCATGAAGAGTCCGAACTCAAAGTATTCTTCGTCAAATTCATTATTTGGATTATAGGTCTTTGTTGGAGTGATGATCTTCGTTCCGGAATATTGGAAAGCTCTTTGAACAATTCCCTGATCGACAGTATCACCTCTCGCCAGACGTTCCACTTCCATTACGAGTACACCTTCCCAACGTCCGGATTCAACTTCAGATAAAAGCTTCTGCATTTCCGGACGCGCGGATATAGACTCTCCGGAAACGACTTCACGGTAGATCCCGCCAATGGATAAGTTCATTCGTTTGGCAAGATCAAGTAAGATCTGCTCATGCCGTTCCAGGACATCCACGCCCATAGCTTCCAGAGAAGCATCACTTCGGGACTTCCGGAGATAGATAAGATATTCTTCATATTGCATATGTATCACCTTTCCTTAGTATATATGTGCGACGTCGCACAAAAATGGGTACAAAAATAACAGCCAGCAGAGAACTAGCGTTCTGCTTGCGATAGCTGTTCGAAGATGATACAATATGTAGGTCAAAAGTTTGGTTGATACCATCTTCGGTATTGCCTATGAAAAGCCGTTCCTGTTGACGCAGGAGCGGTTTTTTCTTTATTCAGCTGATTTTATGCAGCGTTCAAAAATAAGAATGGTATTATTGAGTGTTGTATTAATACCCAGCACAGCATTTTTCCCGATCTCATTTGTCGTGACAGAGCATAATCTCCATCCATTCAACGCATAGCTCATAATAGTGTCTTCAAGTTCCGTTTTACTTGTCTTTCCCAAAACGCCAGAATCCGATACAATTTCAACCTTGTATTCGTAAAACGCATTTTTTAAGATTTGCGCTTGCTTAGATGCCAGTATAGAATTTTTTTGTTCCTTCGTTAGAAAAACTTCTTCCAACGAATAACCGCAGTTGGAACATTTAAATTCATGAGCGGCAATTACTTTTTTACAAACAGGACAAATCCTATCTTTATTTACAGAATGGCTGGATGCATTTGTGTTTTTGAAATCAGCCTCTTCCTTTTCAGCAAGCTTCTTTTTAAAAGTTTCTTCGGAACTCTTAACCAAACTGCTTACAATTTCTCTGTTTTGTGGTGTTGCTTTGAGAATCGCGGTTTCAATGGCAGATTTTACAGAATCAAACTCGTCATTATTTAATAGTTTTGTGGTTGAATCTAGTTGCTTGAGCAGGGCTCCGCATTCATTACACACTAATAAATTATGTCCAGTATACGGTTCTTTTCCGCCGCTCATCAAGCCGCAACTTTTCCCACAAATAGAACAATTAGCCATAGTTCATTTCCTCCTTATTTTTAAATTTATGATTTGTATCGTGTTTCAGTTAGTTCTTACTATATCAGTTCAATGACCGCAAGATGTGGAATGAAGTAGATTATATAGTTATCTACAGCCGTGCATATTCCGTATTTGCCCCGATAACATTCAATGCAATCCTCAAGGTATTCTTCTGTTATTTCCAAATATTCCGCAATCTCATATCTATTTTGGCATCCATGCTCGTAAGCATCCGCCAGTCCGATCAGCCCGATCAGGCGGTTATATCCATGCAAACGAGCCTGACGTTCCTGTTTGCGGTTTGCTGGGACGTTCATATCAAGGATATTCCCGACAGTAGTATAGTAGTGTCCGAGTTCCTCTGCGAGCACGCAGGCTTTCTCGGTTGTATTCATATCTTTTCTAATTGCTACAGTGCCCTTAGAGTACAGCCCTTTAATGCGGTCACTGTGAAATGTATAGTCTATAACATCTATACCGTCCTCGCAGGCTTCATCTTGCAGTTTCTCATATGTATTCATATAAGCACCTCCCACTCAAGTATATCTGATGAGCTGTCCAATAATTAGGATACTAAAAAAGGTGTTGCCATAATGACAACACCTAAAAACCAGTTGAATTACAAGATGGGCGGCGTATCCATCATCTCAGGTACTCTTGCGAGTGTGTCGGGAGCCTTTCCGACCTTTGCAATTCGTTTTATTGTATTGTTATTATAGACAAATTATTCATGTTTGTCAAATTTTTTCAATCGACCGTTCTCTATGCCATGCTGTAATTTTCCATTTGTGATTGAATGGAGTGTAGCAACATACAGATAGTCATCTTTTACATCTAGTTTAATGCCGATTTGTATATTTTTATCGAAAATCTTTACTAATTCAAAGCTTGCGCCAAGTTCGTTAGGATTAATGCCTATGTAGTCTGGTTTGTTAATGATAAACGAAAGATACTGCAAGTATTCTGCACATTCAGGATGCCTTTTCAGTATATGTTTCTCTAATCCAGAAGACTGATAGATATAATCATACTCAAAGTCATAGGATAAATACTCGTTTATTAATTTATTAAACGGTGCAACTGGGAATATTTTATCGCTCATATGTACCTCTTATTTATTCCTATTTTTTACAAATTCAGCAAACTGGCGAATTTCGTCCATTTCATCTTCTGTATATTCTTCTCCGTCAAAGTGGGCGGCGAGAGTGGTTGGCTCAGCTTCAAGTCCGAGTAACATATCGGCAGAAACATTTAATGCAGACGCTATTTTTTTAATCGTATCTACATTTGGTTCGCGTTTTCCACTTTCATATAGAGAATATGTTGATTTTGCAACACCTATATTTTCTGAAAGATCTTTCTGAGATAGCCCAGATTTCAGTCTTGCTTCTTTTAAATTTTCATTGAAGTGCTCACCCATATTTTAGTACCTCCTGTTAATTAAGATTATAGTTGCGTATTGAAAAAGTGTCAATAAAAAAGTTTGCAAAATGAAAAGAAAACTATTGACAAGTTTGCAATAGGCAATTATAGTATAATTAAAGTTTGCGAAATGCAAATTTTAAAATGCGGACTGCATTGGAGCAAGGTTGACAGTTACTGGAACACTAAAGTTCCTTTTCAAGGTGGAATGCTAACGGAGTTTCTCCGAAACAGCCAGTATAAGACAGTGCGACTATCTTATACCCGAGACTCATCCACTTGCTGGCTAATACCCTCGAGTGCACGATTCGTTTTATACTATCACCTCCTTTCATAGAGGCGATTTGCAGTCCGCATCAATATTATAGCAGAAGGGAGCGAAGAAGAATTGTTTAAAAATTTAGATGCTGAGCAGGCAAGACATTCTTACACAAACCAGCGAATGGCAGATATGGTTGGAATTTCAAGAGTATCTTACGAGAATAAGAAAAAAACCGGGAAATTCACTGCGCTCGAAGCGAAGAAAATGTGCAAGATATTCAAGGTGAAATTTGATTATCTGTTCGCAACAGATGAAACAGAATCACAGTAGGAAGTGAGGTGAGAAGTGTGCTAGTGATAATAATTTGTATAGGTTGTTCAGTAATAACTTCGGCATTAATTACAAAAATACTAGCCACCCACTATTTTAAAATAGTAGATGGCTATGTAGATGAAATGTGTGAAAAGACCAGAGAGTTCGTCAATGCTTTCCTATACAAATAGAACAAAAAGTTTTGCCTAAAGAAGTTAGCTGTATAAGTCCTTTCTTGAAATAAGAAGTGGAGTTAGGATGATCAACGGAATAATCTATGGCGAACTCACTAACATTTGAATATTCAGGCGTTCTTTTTAAAGAATTATAAAAGTTATCACCGGAAATTTGTTTGTTGTAGTTAATAGAAATCAAATTTGCTCGTTTCAATGAGTCAAGCGAAAGAGAAATTTGCTCTCTTTCGAGCGATATGCTCGGAGGAATAAAAACATTGTCATATAGAATTTGATAACTATTACCTCTAATTTTAACACCCATTGAAGCAACTGGAAAAGAGCTCTGACTGGAAAGAAAAAGATCCTGTAACAACAAGGCGTCAGATGGACTTAATTGCTTCAATATTTCTGGGAACGAAGGATGTGCCAAAGAAGCGGTATCAGAGTTCATAGATCCACTGATAAGTTTTGTAAACATCTCTCTTAGGATTTCCGATGAAACGCAGTACTTTGAGTTTTCCAAAGCCTGTGCAGTTGTTTGTAGGGATGGCTCCAGCTTTTTATCATCTGGGATTTCGTCGATGGATTGGTCTAATTGTTCGCGAAATTTTTCAAGGTCGTGCGCATATTGCAGACGCTTCTTTTCAGCTTTTTGACTGATTCCGCCAAAGACGAGATACCAAATATCAGCAAAGGTTTTTCCTATATTCTGAGTAGGAGCGTCGGTTAGATTTTTAACAGCGTTATCAGCGGATTCAGGCATATCAGGAAGGTTGATTAAAGCTATATTATTCGTAGTATTCTCGGACATGAAATCATTCCTTTCATCATTTGATAGGAAAATTATACCAGAGAACCGCAACAAGTACAAACTGTACCACATAACATGAAATAAGAACACAGGAGGGCAGGAAGATGATTGTAGAAACAATGAACAACAATGGCTGC
>NZ_QUKZ01000040.1:0-603 GCF_003481355.1 Dorea sp. OM07-5
TTTAAAAATATCGGAAAAGAGATATTAGGACTTAACAATAATGAATCGCCGGGAAGTACGGTTATTGTAAATCAAGTGGATTTAAGCGAGGTACAATCCGAACTTGCCAGTATCCAGAGCTCTCTTGATAAGCAGAGCATTTCCCTGAATAAGCTGGAAAGCGATATGCAGAAGAATACGGAGGAAATCAAAGGTCAGATTGAAGCTCTTGGTAAAAAGATTGATCAGACAGATCAGAAACGAAGTTATGAGGACTATCTGAATGACTATTTTAATTTTTATAATAAGTTTCTGGAAGCAACCGCACGCTGTGAAACTACGCTGAAATCAGCTTATACGGAAGACCCATCACAGGGAGAAAAGAAAGATGAAATTATAAAAAATGCGTATGACAGAGTGTATGAACTGAAAGGTATCGAATATACCGGTGATTATTATTCGTTGATGAACAACATGGGAAAATATATCCAGGGAAAATATGAGAAGACGAATCCGGGATCAGTCATTGATATCTTATGTGCATATTATAAGCTGGCAGGCTACAGCGACAGCCAGATCGCGGAGGCAACCAAACAGTTTGTAGCACAGACGTATTACAGTTAT
>NZ_QUKZ01000040.1:613-2449 GCF_003481355.1 Dorea sp. OM07-5
CAAACAGTTTGTAGCACAGACGTATTACAGTTATTGTCTGGCAAATTATTATTATATGGCACTGATCTTATATCAGAATACTTATATCAGACAAAATAATCTGGGCAGCTATCAGGTAGGGCAGGATATCCTGTTGTCAAAGTCCGAGATCAAGAATAATTTAAAGACGGTACTGGAAACGAATGTAACAACGACAGCCCAGATGTTCTATGATCTGAATAAACATTTCTGTTCGGTGGAAAATCAGAAAGTGTTATATCAGGGAGATGGTGGTACAACGAACCGTACGTTGAAGGACAGCCAGATGGATGTAGAACCGGGCTCTTCCGCTTCTCTGCCGGAGTCAGAACAGATCCTGGATGCATATTTTGGAAGCAAGTACAGCAAGATATTTGGAAATGTATGTAAATACAGTTATGAAACATCTGACAATCAGGTTCAGGTGGATGGTAATAAACTTACATTTGATGAGAATCTGGCAGAAGGCAAAGAGATTAAAGTGGATATGTACTGTACTGTTTCCGGGAATACTTCGGAAGAAGTTTCAGAAAAAATTCCGGAGAATCAGAAGATCAAACTACACACATATACATTTACCATTAAAGCGGGGAAATTATCCGGTGGATATGGAACTGTGGAGTATCCGTATGTGATTAAAACGCTTGGTGACTATGATAAATTTTCAAGGGGCGAAGAATTCTCGAATGCAATAATATCACTGGAAGCAGACCTGGATTTTTCAACGACATTATTTAATCCGGTATCTCGTGAGTTTACTGGACAGTTTTTTGGAAACGGACATAAATTTTCGAATATTGATATAACAGGTATATCCTTTTATGGAATGTTTACCAATCTTTCCGGTGCAGTGCAGGATCTGATTATCGAAAATGAAAATCTGAATCCCCAAGGTGTAAGTGGCGGTATTTACAGAATAGGAGTTATCGCAGGTAAAGTAAACAAAAGTGGAAGAATTGAAAGGTGTGAAGTTGTAGACAGTAAGATTATATTTACACCGGGAAATAGCGGAAAAGTATATGTCGGTGGTATTGCCGGCATGGTGAATGGTGGCAGTATAACCGGATGTATTACAAGAAATGTAGCTATGAATATAGGATCTCCAAATGGAAGTGTCAAAGGTAACGTTGGTGGACTTGTTGGATATATGGATAACAGCGGAACACTTACCTATAGTGGACGAGAGGGAGGCGAGATTGTAAACTGGTGTACGGATACGGAATCGCCGGGAAGCTATACAGGAGGACTGATCGGAAGTGCATACAGTAAGTCTAAAATGAATAATTGCTGGAGCTTCCGGAAAAGAGCGGAGACTTCAGATTCTGCATACAACAGACTGTTTGGCACATTTGTGGGAATGAGTTCGGGCCTGACAGCGGAGAATTGTATTGTTTATTCCGGAACTGATGCGGATGAATCTAATTATACGGGAAATACATCTGCAAAGGTAGAGCAGGGAAATGCACCACAGGTTCGTAAAGAAGAGAATTTTAATTGTGATAAAATTGGTTACGGAGGCGCAGGTTATCTGACGAACGACAGCAGTACAGGCAATCCACTTCGTCTGAAACCACTGGAGCTGATCCTGAACACGGACAGTGTGAAAAAGGATTATTATTACGGTGAAAAGCTGAGACTGAACGGTTTAACAGTAACTTTAAAACGAGGCAGTACTTCTATTATGGCAGTCGGCTTATATGATGTGGATACGACATTTTCTTCGGACAAAACCGGCACACATACAGTAAAAATATCGGTAGGTAATTTAAGCAGCAGTTTCCAGGTTACCGTAGCAAAGAAGCCACACCATTTCCAGCA
>NZ_QUKZ01000041.1:0-2389 GCF_003481355.1 Dorea sp. OM07-5
TCCCTGTACGGATAACTTTGAACCCTTTCCAGTTACCTGAAAGACTGCTTTTCCACTTTCTGTCGATGCCTGTGCTGATTTTCTTGCCATCTGGACTGCTCTTGCTTTCTGCATCGCCTGAAGACTTTTTTCCATCTGCTGTTTCTGCATGGATGCTTGTGTCTTTATTTTCTCCTGAGACAGACCGGATACTTTTACCACTCTCGGTGCTGCTTTCACCTGCCGTTTACCATTCTCCTTGGCAAGGGCGGCCTGCTCCGGTTTCAGCTTGATTAATTTCTTTCCGCTTTCTGCCCCCTGCTCCATTGCTTCTTCGGCAACTTTCACTTCTTCCTGTCTGTTCTTTCTTTCCTTTATCTTCCTGTAGGTCACTCCGGCAAGTTTTTTTCCACCTTGATATGTGGTTTTCCCTATAGTTTTTCCTGCCACACTCGCCGCCCTGTATTGTACGGATTCTATTTTTTCAGTTCCATACTGTGTTGGGGAGTCTGACTGCCCACTGCTTTTTTCATGTAGTTCCCTTGGCTTTTCTTTTGCTTCCAGAACCGCTGAGCGAACCAGTTCTTTCGGAAGTCGGGCAGCCGGATTTCGAATCTTCGGATTCTTATCCCTTACCCGTTCCTTGATATCTTTCATCCGGTCACCCTCTTTCCGTATCTCTTATCTCATCGGGCAACATCCCGATGTTTCTTTTTTTCCTGCTGTTTCTGCAACTGCTCCACCTGTCTGATTGCCTCATTTACCAGTGGATGTTCGTTGTAATATGGCACAAGTTCCAAATCACCCCTATCTTTAGATGATAACGGCAATCGATATTCCATATCCGAATAAATAGAGTCCGGATCATGGATAGAAAATTCAATAGCCGGACACATATTGGCAGATGTTCTACAATACTTCTGGTACTTTTTATATGCCTCTTCCAGCGTTCTGCATTTTGTATATTCTCCTAAATCATGGAACTCACCGCACTCTGCAGCATAAAAAGTTATCGTTACTTCTTCTTTTTTCTTCATTATGATTCTCCCGGTTTTGTTGTCATTAGTTTATAAAGGTCTGTATTCTTTGGGAACGTATTCTCAAATGGTACGATATTTCCAGAGCAACGGATCAGGCCACTACCAACCGATACATTTGTAATATAGGACAGTTGGTTTTCGGAAATATTCAAAAGAGCTGCCAATTCTTCCCTGTCTGTACTTGCCTGATTCAAAAGAATCAAAAACTCACTGTTTGCCAACATCAGTCTTGCAGTGTCCGATTTCAGAAGTTCCTCAACATTTTGGGTTAAACCTGTCACGAATCCATTGTATTTTCTGATTCTCTTGTACAGTCGGTAGAAGAAATTTGCACTGTATTCATAGCGGAATAACAGATAGAACTCATCGGCAAATATCCATGTCGTTTTTCCTTCTTTCCAGTTCTGAATTACCCTGTTGAAAATACTGTCTAAGGTAACCAGCATTCCCAGTGGCATAAGCTGTTCCCCCAGTTCCCGGATATCATAATCCATGATCCTGTTCTTCTTATTCACATTGGTCGGCTGTGCAAAGGTGTTCAGACTTCCATTGATAAAGAGTTCCGAGGAAAGTGCGAGCCCTCTTGCCTCTTCTTCCGGCTGCAACATCAACTGCCGGTACATATCTTTCAATGTCGGAACTTCCCCGGTATAACCACTCCGGATATAATCCCGGTACACATCTGCAGCACAGCGGTCCAGGATGGACTTTTCTTTTGCCGACAGATTTCCTGCCCCGACTAACTGTTCAAATACGGACAGGATGAACTCCGACTTTTCAATCAGTGGGTTCTTTTCATTTCCATAGGCTGCGTCCATATCCATTGCATTCAGATGATTATCGGATGTTGCAGATACTTTTACGACCTGGCCCCCCAGAGCCTCTACCAGTTTTGTAAATTCGGACTCCGGGTCGAGGATCAGGATATCATCATCCGTAGCCAGTGCCAGATGCACAATCTCTTCTTTTGCCGAAAAGCTCTTTCCTGATCCACTGACGCCCAACCGGAAACTGTTTCCATTCATCAGTTTCTTCCGGTCGGCTACCAGAAGGTTCTTGCTGACTGCATTCTGCCCATAATAGATACCGCCCGGCTGCAGGATTTCCTGTGTATGGAACGGGATTAAAACAGCCGTTGATTCCGTTGTCAATGTACGCAGGGCATTGATCTTTCGCAGTCCGTAAGGAAGCACTGTATTAAGTCCGTCCACTTGCTGCCACTTTAATGTTGCCATCTGACACAGATGCTTTCTTGCGATTGACAGAATCAGTTCCGTATCGGAATCCAGTTGCTTTTTGCTGTCTGCCAGATGTACCATTGTCAAAATCCCGAACATCATACGCTGGTCTCTGGTTGTCAGATCATCGAG
>NZ_QUKZ01000042.1:0-2346 GCF_003481355.1 Dorea sp. OM07-5
ATTACTGCAACAGATCGTCATGGCATCTTGTATCACGGAAGAATACGCAGGCTGGTTCCAAGAGAGTGTCTGCGTCTGCAGGGATATTATGACTGGCAGATCGATAAGATCATAGACTGCACATCGGATGCACAGCTATATAAACAGGCTGGGAACGGGGTAACTGTTACGGTGATCGAAGCAATCGGAGCACTATTGCGAAAGGCAGATGCGGAGCGAAAAGAACTGGAACTGTCTGAGAAAGGATAGTGTCGGTGATGATTGGAATTCAGGATCAGTACTTTGGTACGGAAATCGAGATGACTGGGATCACCAGACAACGGGCTGCAGAAGTTGTAGCAGAACTGTTCGGGACAGAAGCCGTTTATGAAGGTGCGTATTACGGAATATGGTCAGCGAGAGATTGGGAAGGAAAAAAGTGGAAGTTCATGTCTGACGGAAGCATTGATACACAAAGAAAATCAGGTGGTCGAATCGTGTCAGCAGATAGAGAATATTCAACAGAGATGGTATCACCGAAATTATCCTATGATGAAATGGGAAAGTTACAGGAAGTTGTACGCTGTCTGCGGAGGCATGGAGGTTTTGTCAATGAGTCCTGTGGTCAGCATGTTCATGTAGATGCGGCGAACCATACACCGCAGAGTCTGAAAAATGCGCTGACCATTATGTACGCAAAGGAAGATATCCTGTTCAAAGCACTGAAAGTGCAGGAAAGAAGAGAGTACAGCTATTGTCAGAAGGTGCGTCCGGAGGTATTGGAAAAAATCCGAAAAATGCCAAACAAATCCATTACGATGGACCGGGTAAGAAATGTCTGGTATGGAGGCAGGGATGGAAGTCATAATCATTATGACAGTACCCGGTATTATGCGTTAAACCTCCATGCTGTATTTTCCAAAGGAACATTGGAGTGGCGCTGTTTTGAAAGTACCCTTCATGCAGGAAAAGTGAGGGCGAACATTACACTGGCACTTGCGATTTCCGCCCAGGCGATCAATCAGAGATCCACCCAGATGAAAAAGACACCGATCTCAGAAAACCCGGCGTTTACATTCCGAACGTTTTTGTTGCGGCTCGGATTAATCGGAGAAGAATATAAGAATGTACGGAAACATCTGCTGGCAAATCTGGAAGGTGATCTGGCATGGAGATATGACAAAAGCACATATGAGTGCCTGAAGAAAAAACAAAGGACGGAAGACGTCAGATCGAGGTGAGGAAAATAGAAGAAAGATATTATTTTGCATATGGCAGTAACATGAACCTGGGGCAGATGAGATTCCGCTGTCCGGATGCGGAAGTGGTTGGCAATGTCCGGCTGGAAGATTACCGGCTGGCATTTCGTGGCAGAGCTCCGGGAAATGGCGTTGCAACTGTGCTTCCGGAAAAAGGAAGCTATGTGGATGGAGTCTTATGGAAGATCACAGAAGCTTGTGAAAAGAATCTGGATTTTTATGAAGGATTTCCGAATTTTTATGGGAAAGAAACCATTCAGGTAAAGGATCAGGCTGGAGCTTTAAGGGAAGTATTCGTATACACGATGAACTCCCCTCATAAGGATGTTCCGGCAAGACCATCGAAATTTTATCTGGATGGAATTCTGGAAGGATGTCTGGAAAACGATTTGCCGACAAAGGCAGTGATGGATGCAGTAAAACGCACCAGACAGGAAATGAAAAAAGCAGAAAAGCAATATACAAGATAAATGTTACCGCAGAGGGAGAGCCTTCTGCGGTATTTTACTGAACAATATATTTATTATAGGAAGGGAACACACATGAAGGTGAAGAATTTAAAAACCAGAATCGCAGCCTTTGGACTGGCTGTCCTGATGGGCGTCAGTACCTTAAGCAGTGCCAATGCGTTTGCTGCCGAGCAGACGGATGTGGGGCAGGAGGTACAGGCATCCGAACAGGCGGCTACGAGTCAGAAAGAGAAGGCGGTTACGGCAGACGATATCATGAAAGAGATTTCGGATGAAACATTTGCAGTGGAAACCAGTATGGAAGGAATCCATTATGATGCAGAAAAAGAGGATGTTACGCTTGTCAGCATCCAAGATGAAAAGGGTGGGGAATACCATCCGGACAAAGCCGGAACTTACATTGCCTCTTACATGGTTGTACCAAAGGATCAGAGTGACAGCTACATCATCAGCCGAAAGGTGATCCTGACGGATACGGAAGGTCAGGCACATGCACAGGACAATGGTGGAGAAAAGCAAAAATCAGATACAAAATCTGAAGATGATTCGGACTTGCCTGTGCAGAACTATACCGATGTAGAGATCGAGGCATCCGGGGAAGATGCATCTGCACAGGCAGTCAAAGAACTGAAAGAGGA
>NZ_QUKZ01000043.1:0-2261 GCF_003481355.1 Dorea sp. OM07-5
GAAGCCTGACGGACATCATTTAAAAAGTCTCTCAGTTCCTGCGGATCTTTCTTTCCGCATTCATTCCTCTGTGCAATATACTCCAGATTGAATCCAGTAACATCCACACCATAACGTTTCGCAATCACATAGGCTGCACAATAAGCCTGTGCACTGACTTTCTGTCGGCTGTAGGTTCCGGTATGCTGGTCCAGTGCTGCACACGCCAGTTCTCTGTTCAGTGCATGGAATGTCGTTACTTCACTCATTCCGTTGCGGATATAAATGGTACGGTATCTCGGATTGTACTGGGCCTGCACTTTGTCTGGCAGATCATCCTCAATCTGCACACGTACCGACTGGTCTTTTAAGACAGTTCCTATCAGTTCTGTCAGACTTCGCTGAGGGCGTTCTTCCAATGGCTTTCCAGACATCTGACTGATGTCAAATCCTTTTCCGATCGTATACCCTCTCCGCATTTCACCATCTTTTTCGTATTCAGTGGAAATCATATAAGTAATGCCATGCTCCCCTGCTTTTACTGAACGGTGTTCTTCTCTCCAGCGTTCATAAGACCTTACTACCTTAAAATCTGGATGCTGTCCGTAAATCAAAAGCAGATTCGGTGTTCTCTGTGTATTACACTCTGCCATAAAGTCCAGAAAACCTTTCAGCTTTTCTCCATCCTGAAAAACTCCCTGTGCCTGTGAATCTACTTCAGCCCATACCTCTTCTCTTTCCTGCTGCTTCTTGGCTGCATATTCTTCCTTGGTCAATTTCTGTTCAGGAACCTGTGTTTCTTCTGTTCCATTTGAAATCATATTTGTTAAATCCATTTTCATTACCTGCCTTTCGTTTTCATGTTCTTACGTTTTTTCCGGCTTTCTCTGGCATTTTTCCGTCTGTCTGGCCTCCTGCGCTTCTCTTCCTGTTCCTTGCGGATATCTCCGAGTTCTTTCCGTACCGATGGTTTTCCATTCTTTTCTTCCCAGCTAGTTTCCTGACCGGAAGAAGTATTTCTGTTGCGCGAGAAAGGTTCGGACGGATTCTTTGCTTTCCCCTCCTGCGCATGTGTAAAATTTCCTTCCGGGAAAGCCTCATCCCCGATCTGGAACATTTCTTCCGCATCATCCAATTCAAATTCTATCTTGCCTTCCGGCAGGACAACGGTCTCTGTCCGTACATTCTCCCCGGTTTCTTTTTCCATCTGGTTCTCTGCCTTCTCCGGTGCATTCTCTTTTTCCACTGCTTCTGTAACCATAGAGCCTGATTCTGCTTTTACAAAATCCAGATTCATCCGGTCTAATACCCGGTTCATCTTTGCTGCATCATCTGCAAATACCATGACCTCTGTCTGATCCGGATTCACCTTATCCTTGATAACTACATATAAGATGCCCCTTGCCTTGGCCTCTTTTGCAAATTCTTTTAAGCGGTCACCCGGAACGGTAAAAAATTTCATCGGGCGCTGTTCCTTTAACATTCTGGTAAGCCTTGTTTTCCCTCTTGTCTTTTTCTGATCTTTCAGGGCGGCCGCAATAAAGATTGCCACATGCTTTGCCACATTTCCGGTAATCTTCAAAGAGTATTCCATTCCTTCCAGACTGTACCGCACCACCTGATCAGCCGGTTCTGCTCCGTAATTCATACTTATCTCACCTCCTGACTCTCTTTTTCTTTGTGTTCCACACGTTTCTCATTCTGGTTTTGTTCTTCTGCCTTTCGAAGTCTTTCTTCGATTTCCAATGAATGCTTTTCAATCCGGACGGTCATACGGACTTCTTTTCGGAGATTTTTTAATTCCTCATTGATTTCAGACAGCCGTGCTTTTCCACTGTCTTCACTGTCATTCCGATAGAGCTTTCTGCGTTCCTTCATCAGTTCTGAAATCTGCTTTTGTAACGGCTCACGGTATGTGGCAAGCTGTTCTCTGGTCGTAATGTCATGCTTCATTAAAAACTCAATCTGTTCAATCCTCTGATCCAGTTTCTGGATATCCTCTCTGATGGCATACGGACTTCTTCTCGGTCTTTTTGGCAGTACTCCCATCTGATATAGATAGGAATAATATAATGCCTGTATCCCGGTCAGTTTCCTCTTTGGATGAATCTGCACCGGCTTTTGATAGATGCGTTTTACTTTTGGCTGTAAGATCTGTCCACGGATCTCCTCTTCGGAATAGTTTTTTCCAAGAGACCGTAGCCGGATGTACCGTTCCATCCCCAGAGCCTTTAAAGCGACATATTTCCGGTTCAGTTTCCATGTGTATCCACGCTTTTCCA
>NZ_QUKZ01000044.1:0-1973 GCF_003481355.1 Dorea sp. OM07-5
TGTTACGGATGGTGTTTTCACTTTGCCGTTGTAGGTATAAGATGTTGCAGCGATCTTGATACCGGATGCTTTTGGAAGGACTTCAGAAGAAAATACATTTCCACAAACCGAACACTTCTTTTCAACTTTTCCGTCTTTGGAAGTCGTTGCCTTTGTTACTTTTTCCTTCGGTGCATCTGTGGTGCAGTTATCTTCTTCTACCGCCGTACATCTTTTCGTAGTACAGTGACGTTTATGTTTACCCTCACCGATAAACTCCCAGTCACTCCATGCATGTTCATCACTCTTCGGTATTACGAGCTGTGCCTGTGTAACGCTCTCTTTTCCTTCTTTGTCAAGGAAGATCTTTTCGCAGCCTTCGCGCTTACATTTCCAGTGTTCTTTCGTTCCTTTACTCTGACAGGTCGCCGGAGCACCTTCATAATGTTCCATATCGTGTCCAAGTGCCGGTTTGATCTGTTCCTTCAGCGTTTCGTTACAGCCTGCGTCTGTACATTTATAGGACGTAACTCCATCTTCCGTACAGGTTGCCTTTTTCACGGTCTGCTGGAAATGGTGTGGCTTCTTTGCTACGGTAACCTGGAAGCTGCTGCTTATCTTTCCTACAGAAATCTTTACATTGTAGCTGCCAGACTTATTTGGATTATAATCTGTTTCTACTTCATAAGGCATATTATCTGTACTAAACAATTTTCCTGCTTCTGTAATTACTTCCAAGCCGTTTAGTTCGAGTTTTTCTCCATGATAATACGACTTCTTTACAGAATCCGTACGCAGCGTCATTGTTACAGGAGCCAGACGTACCGGATTACCTTTAACACTTGTATCATTCGTCAGATACTGTGATTTTGGTACAATTCCTACTTTATCACAGGTAAAATCATCTGTTTTATAAACAGACATACCGGAACCTCTATCCACATGTCCAACAATAACCATATTTAACCCACTTGCATTACTACCATTATACTGAATGCAGCCGGATGATTTCAAATTGTAAGCATTTCCTACAAAAGTTCCATAATACCCATAAAATTTCATAACAGAATCATATTTATCTGAATCTGTTACCTGAAATCCCCAGCAAGTATTTATAGTTGAATCACTTACTGAGCCGACAAGCCCCCCTGCAGTACTATATGCATTTGTACAGATAGCCCTCAGGCCACTCTTTTCTCTTCCTGAATAGGTAATACAGCTTTTATTTTTTACGTTTCCGGCAAGACAGCCAATACGATCATTTGCTCCGGCTATTCCGCTTGACACTTGCGAATCACGTACAATACAACCTTCCAATATACCGCCATCCAGTTCTCCTGCAACACCACCCACATAAATATGACCGCTGTCTTTTGATGCCGTTACATTACCTTCTATAACTTCACATCTGAAAATTCTTCCATTGTTTTTTACAGTACCAGCCAATGTTCCGGTACTACTATTTGAATAATTGGAGTTTTGAACAACCGTACAATTCTTTATTATCAGATCCATCACCAGACCACCGGATATTGTATGAAACACTCCTGTTGAATTCGTTCTGGCCTCTTTGAGATTTATATTTGAAATGCTGTGTCCGTTTCCATAAAAGATGCCTTTAAAATCTGCGCTTACATACTCGAATTTTTTGTTTGAAAAGTCCAGATCTGCCAATAATGCCACATGTGACTCACTCATATTAAAACTATAATCTTTGGCAAATGCATTAAAGTCCTCTGTTGTTTTGATTGCAAACGGATACTCTTCTGTTCCATAACCACCTGATGGACCGCCTTCTTTTACTGTAAATGTATACGTGTGCAGTTTGATCTTCTGATCTGAAACAGTACAGTACATATCCACTTTAAGCTCTTTACCTTTTTCCAGATTCTTATCAAATGTAATCGTATTGCCTTCTACTTTAACAAAATCCTTATATTGTGCATCCTCTAATTCATAACTGTATTTACATACATTTCCAAATATCTTGCTGT
>NZ_QUKZ01000045.1:0-1608 GCF_003481355.1 Dorea sp. OM07-5
CATTCTCTCCCTTCCTTATGGCAGAGTCCTACATATAAATTCCCATTGTTCCGATAAGAGCTCACTCGTATCGCTACTGTCTCACGTCCGAATTCCCAGTTATATCTTAATGTTTTCTTTGTATCCATATTTTTAACCTCCAAGTCCCATCATTTCTCTGACAATACGGTCAGATGCCTTAATTGCTCCAACCAGCACCAGTAAATTGAATACCAGTTCTCCTACATAGTTCCACACGATTGTAACTGCACTCAACTCCGTATCTCCGACAGCCGGAGGGCTTGCTGCATAAGCAGAAAAGATAATACATGCCAGTGCAATAATTGCCCCTTCCAGACATACGCCTACATAAGAACGGATAAAGTTCTTTCCAATGGACTGCGTGGGTTCTCCTGCAAATGAGGAAATCGGAATCGGGGCGATTGCCGTATACATATAGATTTTGAACATTCTGCCATACACTGTCAGGATCATTACAAATGACAATACAGTGATCAGCAGACTGCCAAGCAGTGTAACAATCCACAACGGAATGGATTCCAGCATTCCCACGCTCTCAATCTTATCTACAATCTCCGTTGGCAGTTCCGTCATGCTTCCTGCCATACTGGAGCCGCTCATTACGGTTGTCACGATTCCCTGCACAATGGAAAACAATGCCTGCATAAGTTCCATTCCGTATGTGATTGCTCCCTGAGCAAGAGCAAACCGGATAAATGCTTTTAGCACATGTTCCGGCTTTTTCAGATCTGTAAAACTGCCACACGTTTTTATGATTCCGGCTGCAAAAAATAACACCAGTAATCCATAGGCAATGGCTGTCAGTGTATCATTGATATTGGTCATAATCCGCCAGATGCCGCCACCCTTAAAAGTTGCCGGATTTTCAGTCAGCAGAGTCCACAGTTCTGCCATCTTTTCACTCCATGTGGATAGTGCTGAGTTTAGATTCTGTACAATCCAGTTATCACTCAAAAGCTCTCACCTCCCTGAACATACTTTTAAATGCAGGAGTACCTTCCGGCACTCCTGCTGTCTCCTGATATACTTTTTCAAAGAGGCTTACGCCATAATCAGATCCAGGATTTCTTTGGCGAACGTAATAATTACCCCTCCGGCCAGTGTCAGAAATCCATTGGCTCTCTGGCTTGGATCATGGCTTTTTAAAGACAGGCCAACCTGCACAACGCCAAACCCAAGTAAAATCAAACCGATTGCACGAATCAGGGAAAAAATAAAAGTAGACAGGTTATTGATAACGGACAACGGATCTCCGGCTGCGAATGCGGTCGTTGCTCCGACCGTTACGGTCAGTACCAGTGCCATATAAAGACTCATCCACTTTTTCTGTTTTCTCCCCATCGGCATCGGGGTTGTCATTTTTTCAGTTGTATTCTTTTTTGTTCTATTCTTTTCTCCTGTGAGAAATTTCTTCAATACACATCACTCCAATCCATCAAAAAACTGCTATTCACCAAGAATGTCCTCGGTAGACAGCAGTTCGTAGTCATCTAATCTGTTAATGTCAATCTTTAGGTCGTCGTGAGCCAGTGGAGTTTTCGCATAATCATAAGGCGATGCACCACCGTCCTCTGTGTATCTGAAATT
>NZ_QUKZ01000046.1:0-1602 GCF_003481355.1 Dorea sp. OM07-5
CAGACTGTCTAATGAATCCATTTTCATTATGATTGTTCAGGCTCCTGACACTTATGCGGTAACTTTTCACTTAATATTTCAGATATAACGATATGTAGATACTATATTTCTACATATCGTTTTGCTTTTTATCTGAATTTTGCTATTAATTCCTGTGTTGAAAACACAGCGAATAATCGCTTAAGGTTATAAGCGATAAACATAGACGATGCTTCCGCATCTACGTTTTCTATTCTCTTTCGCAGGAAAAAGCTATAGCCTAAAGATCTTTTCACAGTCCCAAAAGGGTGCTCAACTATGCATCTTCTTTGTTTATAGGTTTCATTCCGGCTCCAAGTTTTTTCATGAACAGCTTCTAATACAGCTTCATGCTCCCATCTTTGAAGCGTTCTTCCGCTTTTGGATGAGGTACATTTATTTTTATATTTGCAACTGCTACAAGAATTACATTTATACTTTTTATATTTCATTCCATTTTTGGATGTATTCTCAAAGAAATATAACTGTTGTTCAGCTGGGCAAATATAAACATCTTTCTCTGGATCATATTTAAACTTGTCTTTTCGGAATTCGTTGTCTTTTGTACTATTGTTTGCCTTAGCTTTCTTTATTAGTACGGTCATTCCATCATCTAAACAATTCTTTATTTCAGATGCATTATAGTATCCGGTATCAGCAACAACAGTGCATTCTTCTGTTTCCAGCAAATCACTTGCATCTTTCGCCATTATATAGAGCTGGTTTTGATCATTTATATCATTAGTAGTTGAAATGTCTATGACGAAATGATTCTGGGCATCCACAGCAGACTGGACATTATAGCAGATATCTAAAGAACCATTATTTTTCATTCTTCGTGAATCTGGATCCGTAAGACTTTTTTGTTCAAGCCCTTCATTTGATAATTCCTGTTTTTGCTGATGATACTGCTTTTTTAGTTCCTGATAATCCTCAAGTTTTTTCTTAAACTCCGGCTCACACTGCGAGTCTTTTTCAAGTGCCATAAGATATGCGTTTATCTGTTCATCAGCATAAGCAATCTTTTTATCTAAGCCGCTCTTAGTAATGCAGTTGTGCTTACTGTTTTGTGCTCGGATTTTTGTCCCATCTATAGCTATAAGTTTTCCGTCAATTAATCCCCAACCTTTAAGAATGAGAGTTAAGTTTCGTAATGTTACATGAAAGGCTTTACGATTGTTCTTGACAAAGCCAGCAATAGTTCCGTGATCTGGCGTGATTGCATTAATCAGCCACATGAGTTCAAGATTCCGCTTACATTCAATTTCTAAGGAACGACTGGATCTGATTTTATTAAGATAACCATAAATATGAAGCTTTAACAAATCTGAACGGCGATATGGAGCTTGACCTCTATTGGTTCCGCTGTATTCTTTAAAACCTAATTCAATTAAATCTAAGGAATCAACATATGCATCGATTACACGCACTGAATTATCTTCATCTATAAGCGCATCTAATGATGTAGTAACCATTCTTGTCTGATTTCTATCTATTCCAACAATATATGCCATAATTAATCCCCTCGATTCGATTTCTTGTGATTTAATTATAACATTTTTGCTAATCGTTAGACAGTCTGAC
>NZ_QUKZ01000047.1:0-1306 GCF_003481355.1 Dorea sp. OM07-5
CATTCTCTCCCTTCCTTATGGCAGAGTCCTACATATAAATTTCCATTGTTCCGATAAGAGCTCACTCGTATTGCTACTGTCTCACGTCCAAATTCCCAGTTATATCTTAATGTTTTCTTTATATCCATATTTTTAACCTCCAAGTCCCATCATTTCTCTGACAATACGGTCAGATGCCTTAATTGCTCCAACCAGCACCAGTAAATTGAATACCAGTTCTCCTACATAGTTCCACACGATTGTAACTGCACTCAGCTCCGTATCTCCGACAGCCGGAGGGCTTGCCGCATAAGCAGAATAGATAATACACGCCAGTGCAATAATTGCCCCTTCCAGACACACGCCTATATAAGAACGGATAAAGTTCTTTCCGATGGACTGCGTGGGTTCTCCTGCAAACGAGGAAATCGGAATCGGGGCGATTGCCGTATACATATAGATTTTGAACATTCTGCCATACACTGTCAGGATCATTACAAATGACAATACCGTGATCAGCAGACTGCCAAGCAGTGTGACAATCCACAGCGGAATAGATTCCAGCATTCCCACGCTCTCAATCTTATCTACAATCTCCGTTGGCAGTTCTGTCACGCTTCCTGCCATACTGGAGCCACTCATTACAGTTGTCACGATTCCCTGCACAATAGAAAACAGTGCCTGCATAAGTTCCATCCCGTATGTGATTGCTCCCTGAGCAAGTGCAAACCGGATAAATGCTTTTAGCACATGTTCCGGCTTTTTCAGATCTGTAAAACTGCCACACGTTTTTATGATTCCGGCTGCAAAAAATAACACCAGTAATCCATAGGCAATGGCTGTCAGTGTATCATTGATATTGGTCATAATCCGCCAGATGCCGCCACCCTTAAAAGTTGCCGGATTTTCAGTCAGCAGAGTCCACAGTTCTGCCATCTTTTCACTCCATGTGGATAGTGCTGAGTTTAGATTCTGTACAATCCAGTTGTCACTCAAAAACTCTCACCTCCCTGAACATATTTTTGAATGCAGGAGTACCTTCCGGCACTCCTGCTGTCTCCTGATATACTTTTTCAAAGAGGCTTACGCCATAATCAGATCCAGGATTTCTTTGGCGAACGTAATAATTACCCCTCCGGCCAGTGTCAGAAATCCATTTGCCCTCTGGCTTGGATCATGGCTTTTTAAAGACAGGCCAACCTGTACAACACCAAATCCAAGCAAAATCAAACCGATTGCACGAATCAGGGAAAAAATAAAAGTAGACAGGTTATTGATAACGGACAACGGATCACCGGCTGCGAATGCGGTCGTTGCTCCGACCGTT
>NZ_QUKZ01000048.1:0-494 GCF_003481355.1 Dorea sp. OM07-5
TGTTTATACAGCACCCCTGTTGTTCCATCCGGATGCACGATGTCCTCTTTGGCATACAGACCATACACAGCACCACGAAGAGCACTGTCACCCTGTGCTTTAAATGCAAGTGTTTCTTTATCGATCTTTGCGATTTTTACCTTTCCGGTGACTCTCTCATCGGTTGCTGTTACAGTCAATGTCTTTCCGGCTGCAACCTCTACTTTATATACTTCTGTATTCAGTTTATATCCGGTCGGTGCAGTCACTTCTTTTACATACACAGTTTTGAGTGCGGCATCAAAATAATCACTGACTGCTTTTCCGTCTGTTTCGGTTGCAGTCATCGTCATCAGCAGATTTTCGCACTTCTTATCGGTGTAAATACCGTATACTGCTCCAGATAGTGGGTTCTGTGTATTGATATCTTTCTTCGTCAACTCAATACGTGTCATGTTCAGCCACTGTACGCTGAAGCTTACCGGAGCTGCTGTTTCGCTTTCGAATACACCGAT
>NZ_QUKZ01000048.1:504-1214 GCF_003481355.1 Dorea sp. OM07-5
GAATACACCGATATCCTGTTTGGAATCTCCGGTCGTCAGCACCAGCGTTCTCCATGTCTTTCCGACAGAACCGTATAAGTTGCCGGAAGCATAACTGCCTGTCAGCAACAGATCTGCCGACAGATAAAAAGTATCGCCGCCATAAATCTGGATTTTCCCATTTGTCACACTTGTTCCTTTGGTCAGGTTATGTGCGGTGACATGTTCCGGCACACTGAGTGTCACATAATTTCTGTGATCTCCAGACAGTGTGATATTCGGTGTTTTCTGGAGATTTCCATCCCGCACTGCATTCAGTTTCGTACTGGAAAGGCTCAGTTCCCCTTTTGGCGGTTCTTCCTGTCCGAACAGGTAATTGATATATGCGATCACCCCTGCATTTACAAGGTCATTGTAATTACAGCCTGTAAATCCGGCTTCTCCTGCGTAAGCGTAGCTGGCTGCAATGTGCGTATACACATACTTTTCATCCTCTGATTTTCCAGACAGATAACTTCCTGTCAGATCTCCTGCCCCACCGTAGCCATAATAAAGAACTTTCTGCAGATTCTTGTTACTGTCCAGTACCTGTGCCACATAACTTCCGCTCGGTGGGGATGCTTTCTGGGATTGGAGACAGTATGCAATCTTTCCGTTTACGGTAAACAGACAAGTAAGATAATTTCCAATATAGCTTGGATAATAAATGGTTCGCCCCTTTGTCAATGTAA
>NZ_QUKZ01000049.1:0-1140 GCF_003481355.1 Dorea sp. OM07-5
TATCTTGTCTTTCTGCCATTTGTCTGGTGGGCGGCAGCGATTACCGCTTGTGCCATTACACCGGATAAGAATTTTATTCAAATCTTAGAAACGCTGAGCGAAAAACTCGAACAGCCGTTTTTTATCACGTATACACCGTATACGTTCAAATGTATTCTGATATTCACAGCAGCCTATTTCTTAGGCATTGGTATTTATGAATCCCAAAAAAGAAATTATAGAAGAGGCGTGGAACATGGTTCCGCAAAATGGGGCAACGTGTCCGAAATTTGCAGACATTACTGCGAAAAGCAGTACACGAATAATCTGCTTCTGACACAGCATTTCCGCATGGGACTGGATGGATATAAGCATAAACGAAATTTAAATGTGCTGGTAGTCGGAGGTTCAGGAGCAGGAAAGAGCCGGACGTATGCAATCCCAAACATCATGCAGTGCAACTGTTCGATGGTGATTACAGATCCCAAGGCAGAACTTTTGCGTAAAACCGGAGGTGTCCTGGAACGGAATGGATATGAAGTCCGGGTTTTTGATTTGATCAATCCGGAGACTTCCTGGTGTTATAACCCGTTTGCGTATGTCCGGGATGATAAGGATGTACTGAAGCTGATCAATAACCTGATCCGCAACACAACACCGAAGGGAGCGCAGAGCTCAGACCCGTTTTGGGAGAAGTCCGAGACTGCACTTTTACAGGCACTTATGCTGTATTTGCTGCATGAAGCTCCACCGGAAGAACAGAACTTCCCGATGATCATGGAAATGCTTGGAAGCGCACAGGTCAAAGAAGATGATGAGGATTACCAGTCACCATTGGACATTTTGTTTGAAAGACTGGAAATGCGGGACCCGGAGAGTATTGCGGTCAAGCAGTATGCCATTTATAAGCAGGCAGCCGGAAAGACTGCAAAGTCTATTTTGATCTCGGTTGGTGTCCGTCTGGCAGCTTTTAACCTGAAACAGATTGCCAACCTGACCTGTACGGACGAACTGGATTTATACAGTATCGGGGAGAAAAAAGTAGCACTGTTTTGCTGTATTCCAGATGCGGACACCAGTATGAATTATCTGGTCGGCATGATTTACAGTAATCTGTTTCAGACGCTGTATTATGTGGCAGACCGGAAGTACGGAGGAAGG